>DATHGW010000707.1:0-8869 GCA_035317445.1 Puia sp. | reverse complement strand
TGATCGTTCGGGCATCCGCCACCGCCATACCAGTCTCTACTCCCCGGCCTTGTGCGAGCGCATTGGCTTTCGTGACCAGCATTCGTCCATGATCAGGAGCGGCTAAAACAAAGGGTTGTTGATGAAGCAAGGGCCGGCGAAGAATCACCCAATCCGTTTCAAGATGACGGAACCATATCGTGACAAAACGTTTTGGCATATCACCCCGCTTTTTTTTGTTGCTCCGGGGATGCTGAAGTAATCCTGGAAATATGCCGGAACCGGCCAGCAGCCCATTCCATTTGCCAGACACCCGGTTTGCCGTTGCGGATCTTCAATAGTTCCACGTTCCAGCGCGGGAAACCTACACCGGGCAGATCATCTGCCAGTTCACTGGGCAAGGGAATGATCTGCCACCGGCTTATACATGCGCTTGTATTTACATTACGGGGATTGCGATGCAGGATAAACCCTGTCACCCCGCTTTGCTCAACAGCCAATTGCAGCCGCCGGGAAGCGGTAAAACTGATTTCCCGCATCTCGCCAACAACGGCTGCCAGTCCATCACACTTGAGCGCTTCTTCCATTGCCCATAAAATATCCTTTTCCTTTTGCAGATCGACGAAAACGATCTTATCGGGTTCAATGCCAAAGGATTTAAGCGCCGGAGGGAAAATGGTCCTTGATGAACTGATCCAGAGCGCTGCTCCGCCGGTCCGCATGAGCGCAGCCAATATGCCGGCAATAAATCCGCCCGTTGCCGCTGCTGCTTCTGCCCCGGCACAGCAGAATTCATGAACCGCACCTAAAGGAAACCTGGTATTAGGAAAAGCCTCATGTATTGATCCAAGCCCGGTATCCACGGCAGTACCGTTTAATATGGATTTGAATCCCTGCAAGGGAAGAATTTCCTTTTGCAATTGCGCAATGATATCTGCTTTTGATGCCGGCATGGGGGGACTCTTCTAAAGATCTTAAAGCCTTAAATATTTAGCAAGTATACTAAATTATTTAGTAATTAATAAATCTTTTTTCCTCCCATCATATCAGGTCAGAAAGCAGCTTGCCGGCTAAAAACCCGATAGTTCTTCTACCTTTGATATTGATTCAGGAAGTATCCAGCGAAATTTTAAATTCAACAGATGTCTGCATTAAGAAAGACTGGAATTGATGTCCTGGGCGACATTCCTTGGGGATCCCACTTCTGTTACTTCTACCAGACGACCCAGGACCTGCTCGACACTTTAGTACCTTATTTCGTGGCTGGATTGAAAAGCAACGAGTTCTGTCTGTGGATCATCTCTGACTCCGAACTATTAACGCTGCAAGAGGCCAACATGGCTTTGAATCAAGCGCTGCCTGACCTTGAATTATACCTCGCGAAGGGCAGCTTGGAAATTGTTACGCATAATGAGTGGTTTCTAATGGGCCAGACTTTTGATCTTCACAGGGTCGCCAGGCGATTCAAGGAGAAACTTGATGAAGCAATAGCCAGAGGTTATGCCGGAATGAGAGTGAACGGAAGTCCCGCCTGGCTTCAGCAGGAGGACAAGAAACAGTTTTGCGAATTCGAAGAAGAACTCAACCAGTTATTCCCCAAAGAAAGTATTATCGCCTCATGTACCTTCCCCCTCTCGACAATCACCGGTGATGATATCTTTGACGTTATGCAAAGACATCAGTTCGCCATCGCCAGGCGCCACGGGCAATGGGAGGTAATCGAAACGCCCGGCCTGATACAAGCCAAGTCCAAAATAATGAGACTCAACGAAAAGCTGGAACAAAACATTGTTGAACGTACACAGCAACTTGCAAAAGTCATCGAGGAATTGAAATATGAGATTACCGAACGCAAAAAATCAGAAGATGAATTGCGTTCGGCTTACCAACGCTTATCTTATCATGTCGAAAATACTCCATTGGCCGTGATCGAGTTGGATAAGGACCTGTATATTACGCGATGGTCGAAGGGTGCCGAAAAAATTTTTGGCTGGAAGGGATCAGAAGTACTTGGGAAAAATGTGTACGACCCCGACTTTCCAATCATATATGAAGAGGATAAACAGGCGGTGGATAAAATTAACGAACAATTGATGAAAGGCATTGTAAACAGTAACCTGAGTCTGAATCGCAATTATACCAAAGACCGCAACCTGATTTATTGTGAATGGTACAATTCTGTTTTAAAAGATGAGTCAGGAAATGTAATAACCATCCTGTCATTGGTGCACAATGTTACGGAAAGAAAAAAAGCAGAAGAAACGCTCAACCAATCCTTTATAGAGATCAGGAGATTGACGGAGCACCAACAGAAGATTCGTGAAGAGGAGCGGGCACATATCGCAAGAGAAGTTCATGATGAATTGGGACAACAATTAACTGCGTTAAAAATGGATGTGATGGGGTTAAACAAAAAACTAAATGACCCGGATGATGCCATTAAACATCAAATCAGGGATATTTTAGATTTATTGGACACATCGGTAAAATCCGTAAGAAAAATTTCTTCTGAGTTAAGGCCGAGCTTGCTGCATAATATAGGGCTCGTGGCAGCCATGGAGTGGCACCTGAAAGAATTTGAAAAAAGATCGGGCATCAAAATTGTGTTTAATGAACCGAAAGAAGAATTGAAAATGTCCGATTCAATAAAAAACGGTTTGTTTCGCATTTTCCAGGAATCACTGACCAATATAAGCAGACATGCAAACGCAACAAAAGTTAATGTGACCCTATACCAAAAGGGCGAACAGCTTGTTTTAAACATGGAGGATAACGGACAGGGATATGAAAAGGAAAAGATTGCTGTTTTAGAAACTTTGGGTATTTTGGGGATGAAAGAACGCAGCGAAATGATGGGGGGAAATTTTGAGATCAGCAGCATCCCGGGGGAAGGAACGATTGTTACTGTTGTTGTTCCTGTTGAGAGAAAAGGATAACGTTATTTAACTATTTAGGATGCATATTCTCATTGCAGATGATCATGCCATTGTTCGTAAAGGAATCAAACAGCTTTTACTTGAAGAATATCCATCTTCAGAAATAGAAGAGGTGGGTGATGGGGAAAGTCTTGTTAAAAAGGCCATCACAAAGGAATGGGATGTAGTGATCTGCGATTTGGATATGCCTGGTCGCAGCGGACTGGATGCTATGCGACAGATCAAAGAGGTTTATCCAAAATTACCAGTCCTGATTATGAGTATATATCCCGAAGAACAGTATGCAGTAAGGGTATTAAAAGCCGGCGCAGCCGGTTACTTAAGCAAGGATGCAGCGACGGAAGAACTGGTCAAGGCTGTCCGGCGAGTCCTGCAGGGGCGTAAGTATATTTCTTCATCCATGGCCGAAATAATTGCAGAAGATTTCGGTCATTCCAACGCAGACAAAGCGCCTCATGAATTTCTTTCAGACCGTGAATTTGAAGTTTTTAAACTTATCGCTTCAGGCCAGACGGTTTCTGAAATAGCTGAAAAGCGTTCACTTAGCGGTACTACCGTGAGCACCTATCGTGCAAGGATACTTGCCAAAATGAATATGAAAACTAATGCCGAATTAACAAGGTATGCCCTGGACAATAAATTAATCTGACCTGGGCTTTGTAGGCTAAACTCTACAAGATTTTTCCTATTTACATCTACAGGGTTTTACATGTTTACCTCTACATTTTATGTTGGTGATTGAAGGTATTTTGCACAGGTCCCCCTATAATTAAAAATATTGTATGGCAGCCATCCATTTGGCAGAACCCTCGATTACAAAACTTTTATCAGGTAATAACATGCTCCGTCACCTAGCATTTGACAATGCTGCACAAGCAAACATCATCTCCATAGTCAGCAGCGGAAAAATAATAGTAGTAAACAATGCAGCCTGCAAACTCCTGGGTTATTCCAAAAAGGAACTATTAACCAAAAACAGGGCTGAGATTTTTGATATAACTGAAAACGGTTTCAAAAAAATGCTGAAGCAAAGAATGGCTGAAGGACAGTCAAAGGGTTTGGTAACAGCCATAAAAAAAAATGGAAAGATCTTTCCCGCAGAGATCACTTCTGCAGTTTTTATGGATGAAGATGGCTTTGAAAAATCAATCACCAGCATTGTTGATATAAGCCAAAGGGTCGAGAAACAAAAGCAAAAGGATATTAAAAAAGAGAAAATAGTTGCCCATAATATTGTTCTGGCCAAATCTGAGCAAAAAGAGATCGATCTAAGTAAACAAAACGATTTGGAACAGATGCATATAGAATATGAGAAAAAATTTAAGCTCATTTTTAATTCATCGTCTGATATCTTATATGATGTTGACTTGCTGGCTGATGAAGTAATACTGAGTGACGCTTATGAAAAGCAATTCGGTTATAAATTAATCAACAATATGGCGACAACAGAGGATTGGTTTAGTCATATACACCCGGCCGACAAAGAAGAGGTCATGCAGGATTATCATAGAATGCTGGCGTCTAGAGACAATGAATGGAGCTTCAGCTTTCGTTTTTTGAGGGCCGATGATTCCGTCGCCAATGTAATAACCAGAGGTGTTGTTTTGAGAAACAGCGCCGGCCAGGCTTACCGCAGAATCGGGTACATGCAGGATATAAGTAAACAAAAAGTGCTTGAAGAAAGACTTGAGCAGGAAATTAAATTAAAAGAAAAGCAAATTGCAGAAGCCAGAGAGGAAGCAAAGGAAACAGCAAGGCTGGATATAGGAAAAGAACTGCACGACAATGTAAACCAGTTGCTGGGCGCCTCGGGGCTTTATTTAAATATGGCAAAACAGGGAGGAGAGGGGAGCGAAATGTATTTAAGCCGTTCTTCCGAATACATGCATAAGGCTATTGAAGAAATCAGGAAATTGACCCAAGGGCTGACAACCGGAATCATTCCAAGCCTCGGCATTTGCGAAGCTATTTATAACGTCAGCAAGGATGCTATGGAAGTGGCACCGGTAAAAATATCCTGCGCCCTGGAGGTTTTTTTAGAAAATAAGATGAGTGATAAATTCAAGCTGAATATTTTCAGGATTGTGCAGGAACAACTGAATAATGTTTTAAAGCATTCCAAAGCAACGGAAGCGACCATTAGCCTTTCTCAAAATGAAAAACTTATCATTCTTTCCATTTCAGATAATGGCATCGGTTTTGATACCGGTAAAACACAGGAAGGAATCGGGCTGGCTAATATCAAAGGTCGCGCAGCGTCTTATAACGGAACTGCTTATTTTCTTTCGCGACCTGCCCAGGGTTGTGTTTTAACCGTAAATTTTCCTGTCAAAGATGCACTCTAGTAAAAGAGGTCTATGACTTATATGTTGCTATTATTTGCCTGAAGCGTCTTGAATAATGCTGTCATAAATCCTGGCTGCATCATCATAGGCTGCCTTTGCGGCAGGAAGCTCCGCGGCACGGATATTACCCTGCTTCATTCTCCAGCATTGATCCACTGCCCGCCGGCACCATTCCGCGCTTTTGAGTTCATGAATGGGTTTATCATCGACTATAATAAAAACCGGATTGGTATGTGAGCTCGGGTAGACTCTTAATGCCACCCAGGAAGAATGACGAACCCGGTGGTTAAATACTATATCGGTCCATTTACCATCTGCAGTAATCTCGGTTGTATCAACCGGGTCGCCATTGACAATAAGCTCCACGGCAACCTTTCGTGTTGTTCCGATACGAGCCCTTTCGATATTCCAGTAGGGCTGCTCAGTCAGTGCGCTGTGTGCAATAGCCGCGCCCAATTGATCCTGCTGTTCAGGAAGATAAGCGACAACCGAAGCCGTAACCTTTACTGATTCTTCTTTTTTTAAACTTAGTCTGCTGTCATTTGTGCCAACCTCCAATCCATTGACAGAAAAATTGATGATATGTGAATTCCCATCAGAAACATAAGACCGGCCTTTTTTGATCGCATCAACATAGCCATCATAACTAAGATTGCCATCTGGTTTAAAATAACTCCTGGCCATACCTACCCGTTCATCAAATATGCAGGGAAAATCCGTTTCACCGCTCAGCCGGGTTGTGAACCCGCAATTAAGTGAATGATACCACATGTTCAGTTCCCAGGGAGCAGGGGTATCTCCTGCGCTATAAAAATCAACTGCATTTTGGGTAACGGTAACAATATATTCATTTGCACCTATGCCATCCATCTTTGGCGTCACATAATTAGGCAATTGTTTCGTTGGTTCAGATGGCTCTAAACCCCAACCCGAGTGGGCATAACCGGTAATGGCATGCTGTGATTTGGCCCAGTTCAAAACCGGTAAGGTCCAACTTGGCCATTCCTCGATCTTTTCGGTACCGGGATAATCATCTTCCTTCAGCCTTAACAATACGATATGGCCCGCATGTGATGAAGGAAAACCTGATACTTCAACATCATTACGCATGATATTTTTGCCGGTTGAAAGAGGATCATCATGTCCTGTGAAAAACATTTTCTGGTGATACCAGCTCGGCCCCCAGGCCAATACAGCAGCCACATTCAGGTTTTCACCCAGGGCCTGCCGCCACATGTCTAAAGGCTTTACACCTTCTTCCGGACTATCATAATGACTGCATCCCGCAGCATGTACATGGTGATCCGCACAATACCAACCAAGTTTCGACATGTTTATCCATCGTTTTAATTGAAAAAAAGCAGAATGCTCTTTTTCGCCCACAGGAACCAGAAGCTGCAGCTGTTGTGTGATATATTCAGGACCCCGGGTAACCGTTACATTATATTGACCGGGGGGCAACTGCACATGCTCTCCGTCGGAGCGATATATCTGTGGCTGAAAGAAAAAATCGGGATATTCATCATACGCTGCAACACGCCTTGCCGGCAATGGATAGATCCCAGTCAGTGTGGCGGGAACCTGATGATCTGTAAAAGACGTTCTTCGATTGGATCTCACATGACGCTGCGCCTCGGCCAACCGTAAATCTGCATGTGCTAATGTTTGAACACTGTCATCGAGCATGCGTTCTATGCCATCAGTAATAAGAAAAGAAGCCATGGCCGGAGAACCGTCGTCGTCTTTGATATGCAGGTTTACTTTCACAGAAGCACTGCTGCTAAAAAGTATGTTCACCGCATTTCGGAAACCAATATCCTGTGTTCCCTGACCCACATTAAAACCTATTTCCACCTCGCGTTGTCCGGCGTCTTTGCTGTATATCTGCAAAATGGCGTACTCAAGCTTTAATCCGGACAGTCGGGGTAGCATTGGCCGGCTACGATAGATTTGCATTTCAAGAAAACGATTGGCAACCTGGCCGGGACTAAGTATTTTTTTTTCATCGACACGGGGAGCAAAAGAAGGAGCAAATAAAGGGGTTGCTGCATTCGGACTTTGCACTTCCAGTTGCGCGGTAATACCTGCTTCATTGTTAACCTTGACTAAATGACTCACCCAACCATTTTGAATCAGTTTTGCTTCTGAAGGTCCTCTTAAAACCTTTACTCTTGATTCGGGATTAATGTTGATCACAGCCAGGCAATAGGGATCAAGTATATTTTGCACAAGCGTTGATATTTCACGTGTAAGCGGGAGCTGTTGCAGCGCGATTAGCCGTTCTTCATCTTTCTTCGCTAACGAGCTGCCCAAAAAAGATAAGGCTTCCTTCAATCGCATAGCCTGTGCCAGCAACGGTTGCGGTTCTATGCCTGCGATGGCGGACTGAGTTGACGGCAGATCGTGTGAGGCGTGCTGCGCAAATAATGGCAGGGCAAACAAGAAAAATGCCATCGGCAAAATAGTCAGGAGAAAATGCTTATTTTTCATGGTGGGAGGAATTATCGAAACAAAGATGAACAAAAGACGCTAATTCTTCTTATTCTGTTCGCAAATTCTTCACGGGGTTCGCCATTGCTGTCTTTATAGCCTGAAAACTGATGGTCACCATGGTGATTAGAACGGCTGTCACTGCAGCCATTATGAAGAGAAGCGGATCCAATCCGACCCTGTAATCATATTTTAATAGCCACTGGTGTAAAAAATAATATGATACCGGCGATGCGATAACGCAGCTTATTAAAACCAATACGATAAAGTCTTTTGTTAGCATTAACCACAACACCGATACGGATGCACCCAATACTTTACGGATACCCATTTCTTTTGTTCGCAGCTCGGCGATATATGCAGCCAGCCCAAACAGACCAAGACATGAAATAAGAATAGCAAGTCCTGCGAAGATACCTGCCAGTTCCCCAATCAGGATTTCAAGGTTAAACTTGGTTGCATAATTTTGATCTGCGAATTGGTATGTGAATGGAAAAGCGGGGTTGTACTTATTGAATATCCCGGTAAGCTTCGCTATTGCTTCCTGTGTCTTTATTTTAGGTGACAAACGGTACATCAGATAATTCTCATAAAACGGATAGTAAAGAAATAAGGTTGGTTCTACCGGAGCAAAAGGCGATGACATAACCGCATCTTTGACCACCCCAACTATTCTGAGCGGATGTTTTTGCCAGACAACCATTTGATTTAAGGGCTGTGTCAACCGAAGGCGCCTTATCGCGGTTTCATTGAAAATAACGCTTGATGTATCTGCGGCCGTAGAAAAATCCCGACCAGATTTCATAGCTATTCCAAACGTTTTAAAATAATCTTCCGCAATTTGAATGGTTCCCATTTCAGCAGTTTCGCCAGGCAGCATACCGGGCCAGGCGTCAATGTTCGAATGCCAATAAAGATCGGTTGCGGGGCTGGAGGCCGCTGTTACTCTTTCCGCGATACCGGTTGATATCAATTCGTTTTTGATCACGGTATACTTATGAGCGAGGTCGCTGTTTAAATCTGTGATCATGAGACGGTTTATATTATAGCCCATGGGTCTGTCTTTTGCATACTGAATCTGCCTGTATATAACCGAGGTGCTTATGATTAACGCAACAG
>DATHGW010000706.1:0-2227 GCA_035317445.1 Puia sp. | reverse complement strand
AAATGGTTTGGGCAATGTCGGAACCGGTTGGGTAGGGTAGAGCTTTTCTCCAAGTAATTCTGTATTGACCGGCACTTGTTTTTCTTCGATCGGGAAGAGTGGTTTTCCGGTCTCTCTTTCAAAAAGGAAAACGAACCCGGTTTTGGTTGTCTGGGCCACGGCATCCACCTGTTTTCCATCACGCATCACCGTTACCAGGGCAGGCGGTGTGGGCAAGTCTTTATCCCATACATCGTGGTGAATATCCTGGAAATGCCAGATCCTTTTTCCCGTTGCTGCATCGAGTGCAAGCAAACAATCAGAAAACAAAGTCGTTCCCTTTCTTTTCCCGCCATAAAAATCAAAAGACGCGGAGCCGATGGGTGCAAACAATATCCCGCGCTTTTCATCCAGACTGAATCCTGACCACGCATTGGCGCCGCCGATATTTTTGTATGCGATGCTATCCTCCCAGGTATCATATCCAAATTCTCCTGGATGGGGAATGGTATGAAATATCCATTTTTGTTCTCCTGTCCTGACATCGTATGCGCGGATATGTCCGGGTGCTGCATCACTTCCTTCCGATACCCGGGTGCCCATAATAATCAGGTCCTTGTAGATCATGCCGGGAGAAGTGGAGGTCACGAAAAGATCTTTCACGTCCCTGCCGAGACCATCATGCAAATCAATTTTTCCCTTGTTGCCAAAACCGGAGATCTGTTTTCCATCGGTGGCGTTGATGCAATAGAGGTTGGAACCGGCCGTTAAATACAACCGTTTGTCATCCTTGCCATCGGTCCAATAAGTAAGTCCCCTGCTGTTGTTGAGCACAAAAAACATTCTCTTGTCGATATCGACAGAATCCAGTGGGTTAAATACCCAGATCGGCTTTCCGCTTGCTGCATCTACAGCGAACAGTTTCATTTTTGGTGTAGATCCGTACAACACGTTGTCAATGATAATCGGGTTGCATTGGATCTGCGAATGATGCGCTGTATCCTCATCACCTGTATGATAGGTCCAGGCCACCTGCAACTGCTGCACATTCGCCGTATCAATTTGTGAAAGCGTGGAATAATGTATGTTTTCTTTTGAACCACCAAATACCTCCCAGCTGGTATAGGGTTCTTTTTTATTTGAGCAGGCTACCAAAAACAACAGCCCTGCAATGATGCAAGGCTGTTTGAACAATGGGTTTGCGTTAAAAAATTTATTCATAATAAATCGTTATTGGGGCTACCGATATGTTGCCCCTGGCTCGCAAAGGAAATTGTTTTTTAATCGAGGACCTTTTCGATGATCTTGCCGCTTTTTTTGTTTTTTAGGATGACCTTCTTCGCGCCGTAATGTGTCATTTCTTCTTTAACAAGATAATATTCCACATCGTACTCAACCAGATGACTGTCTTTGCCTACGCCTGTCCGGCCTCTCCAGATGTCGAGTTTTACCGGTTCCCAGAGTTTGGATTTGGCGGAACGGTATGCCGCGTCAAGAACTGAATTCACAACGTAACCGTCATAGAAAGTTTCTTTTGGGGCGATACCTTTTTCCATGGAATTAAACATGTCGGTAAACATATGGTTATATCCCAGGTCATTCATTTCGTCGCCTACAGGGAACAGCCAGCCGGTATTGCTTTCTGCTTTTTCAGCCACATAATCGGCGCCTTTTCCTGTGGTGAACATTTCGAGGCCTGTTCTAAGGAAACTATTTATCCAGATCGTTCCTTCCGTTCCCATCACTTCATCCCGGAGGTCAAGGCCCCCGCGAAAGGTCCAGCTGACTTCAAACTGGCCGATGGCTCCGTTTTCATATTTTACCAACCCGATGGCATGGTCTTCAGCGTCGATGGGCTTTACCTGTGTATCGGCCCAGCACATGACTTCAACGGGTTTGATGTCTTTACCAATAAAGCTCCTCGCGATCTCCACGCAATGACAACCCAGGTCGAGTATGCAACCACCACCTGCCTGTTCAATATCCCAGAACCAGTCGCTATGCGGACCAGGGTGGGTTTCTCTTGACTTCGCCCAGAGAATTCTTCCCAAAGCGCCGGCTTTGACGCTGGCCAGAGATTTTAAAAATTTGGGCGTGTATACGAGGTCTTCCAGGTAGCCATTGAAAATTCCCGCGGCCTCTACAGCAAGCAGCATTCTTTTTGCTTCTTCTGCATTTCTTCCGAGCGGTTTGGTAGTGATCACGGCCTTTTTGTGTTTGCAGCAAAGTTCCACTGCCGCCTCGTGCA
>DATHGW010000705.1:0-2542 GCA_035317445.1 Puia sp. | reverse complement strand
CCTTTGTCAGTGACCGATAAAACAAAAGTATATCAGGATCCAGCCATTTTTTCGAAAATGGGACGGGCTTCGACAAAACTTGGGACGGGCTTCGGGAAAACCTGGTACGAACGACATTTTCTCCTCGGATTGTCCTCTTTGCCTCCTCTTTGGGTCCTCTTTGGTACCTCTTTGGTACCTCGGAATGTCCTCGGGCGCCGAGGTGGCAATGAGGTACCAATGAGGTGGCATAGAGGTAGCAAGGAGGAGAAACCAGGGATTATTTCCCGGATAAGCACAGCCTTTAAGTGAAATTTTTTTAATAATAGTCTTAAAGGGTTTTAGGCCAACGATCCACCTGTTACATACGGGTTAACCTGTATGCAATCCGATCTGGGCCAGATCAGGCCCCTCCTTATTGTTTAACAAATCATTTTGCTTTTTAAATATGAAACAGCAATGCAAAGGCATCTTTTAGGAAAACCCCTTGTGTATGAAATCAATCATTTTGGCTGTACTAACGGCCATGCCCAGCCTTATTTTCGCCCAGTACACTTACGATAAGTTGATGGTTAATTTTCTCCGGACTGCGGAGGAGGCAAAAAATTTTACATTCGAAAACCTGCGCCTTTATCCCATCCGCGCAAAGGATAATTTTAAGAACCAGTTCAAGGACGTAGGGAAATATATGGCCTTGAAAGACGCGATGGCTGCCAGGAAAGTAAAGATTGCCGAGAATAAGGAAGGCGGCAGTGTCAACGAATTGACGATCGAGAATATTTCGCAGGATACGATTATCATCATCACCGGTGAAATTGTCAAAGGAGGCAAACAGGACCGGATCATCGAGAAGGATATGTTACTCGAGCCAAAATCAGGAAAAAAGAAACTGCCTGTTTTTTGCGTCGAGAGCGGCCGATGGACCGCCAGCAATGATAATGGAGAGAATTTTACCGCACATTACAGTGTGGGAACGATGAGCCTTAGAAAAGTTGTCGAAAGGGAGGCCGACCAGCAAAAAGTATGGTCAAAGGTCGACGAGATCAATTCAAAAAACAAAACGGTATCCAATACGAAAACCTATACAGCCATTGACCGATCGGCAGCGTTCACCGGCAAACTGAAATCATATCTCCATTTTTTTCAAACAGCATTTTCCACGGATCAGGATGTGATTGGCGTTGTGGTGGTGAGTGGCGATAAAGTGCTTGGCTGCGATATGTTTGCCACGTCAGCATTGTTCAAACAGAATTTTGACAATCTTCTCCATGCCTATGCGACAGAAGCAATCGTGAATGGAAAAACCGTTACGATATTGCCGGCTGCGGTGAAAGCCTATATGGATCAGCTGCTTTCCAACGAGCGAGTGCAGGAGTCGACCCTAAAGGCGAAGGGAAACAAGTTCGAAGAAAAGGGTAGAAAATTGAGGGTGACGAGTTTTGACTAGGCAGCGTTTTCCACCCATTTAACCAAAGCATCTAAAAATGAGGAAAAACATCCCCGGGTATGCAGATCAAAAGAATTTAATGCGCTGAATCTTCATGGCACACTCTATGATTCCAGTTTCGTTGAATTAAAATATTAAATTATGCAATGGTTTGGCAGAAGGGAGAGTTCCAATGTAGATGATCGTCGCGGGATTTCCGGTGGTGGAATCGCGGCAGGCGGTGGAGTTATTGGGATCATTATCTATCTCCTGTTTACTTTCTTAGGCGGCGGGAATGTGGATCCGTCCCAAATTCCTCAGTTGAATCCCCAATCCAGCAATACCAACCTGACGCCTGAGGAACAAAAGGCTGACGATGAACGGGCCAAATTCATAAAGGTGGTATTGGCTGACACAGAAGACGTGTGGACAGAGCTCTTCAAGCAAAACAACAGACAATACAGCGATCCAACTTTAGTATTGTTCCGGAATGCGGTTGCCTCTGCTTGCGGTAATGCAAGTGCTGCATCCGGACCGTTTTATTGTCCCAGGGATAGCAAATTATATATCGATCTTTCTTTTTTCCAGGAGATGCAAGATAAACTCAAGGCTCCTGGTGATTTTGCCATGGCCTATGTAGTCGCTCATGAAGTCGGCCACCATATTCAAAAGCTGAATGGTACTGCCCAGAAAGTTGAACAACTTCGTTCACGAGCAGATGAGAAGGAGTCGAATCGCTATTCAGTTATGCTGGAACTGCAAGCTGATTTTCTGGCGGGAGTATGGGCGCATTATGAGCAAAAAAAGAACAATATTCTCGATAAGGGAGATATTGAAGAAGCGTTGAATGCCGCAAGTGCCATTGGTGATGACCGTTTGCAAAAGCAATCTGGTGGCGTAGTGGTACCTGATGCATTTACCCACGGCACATCCGAACAGCGTGTGTATTGGTTTAAAAAAGGGTTTGAGACCGGTGACCCGGCACAAGGGAATACTTTTAACGATCCCACGCTTTCAAATTAATTGGGCAACTTTCCACTTTCTACTTCTTTTTTTCAACTCGCCATTGGCAATAACGCCTACCTCTACCCGCGCCACGTGAGGTTGCTAATCAATTTTAGGGCTGCAGTTATCCAT
>DATHGW010000704.1:0-3219 GCA_035317445.1 Puia sp. | reverse complement strand
GTATTGGATATGGGCCTTCACATGTGCATCTACCCCGAAGGCACGCGCAACAAGACGGATCAACCCCTGAAATCCTTTCATGACGGGGCTTTCAGGCTGGCCGTCAATACACAAAAAAGCATGATTCCGGCGGTGATCTTTGGAAGCAAAAGAGCATTCCCTCCTTCAAAGAGTTTCTTTCTCTGGCCGGCAAAATTGTCCATGCATTTCCTGGCACCTATTGACGTGCTTGCAACAGATAATATCCAGGAGTTAAAAGAAAAGGTCTTCGCCATCATGAAAGATTATTATCTGGCCAACCAATAAACCACCGTCGATCTTATTGAAATTGCCGGCTGCGGTTGACTTTCAGGTCACGCAGAATGCCCGATTTGGGACTCAGGGTCACGTTAAAGGAACGCCATGGTCCAACCGGAGTAACGTTGATGGTCATTTGCCAGCAATGCAAATTCCTGGAGAGAAAGGTTGTAAGCGAATTCAGCATAAGATTTTTTACATCGTAGTAGCAGCTGAAACCAACCTTCCAGTTCTCTGTCAGGTTGAAATCCCCATTCAGATTGAGCGAAGAATTCAGTTCCGTCTTGAACCCGGAATAATCCGGCTTGACCACTTTTGTAAAACTTAAGGAGTATGAAATGTTGACCGACCAGGCAATATTAAAATCTGCAAACTCCCCGGGATTGGCCCTGATATAATTCAGCTGAGACTGTTGTTCTTCGGGGGTCATAGGCAATGCATTCGGGTTGGTCTGCTGCAACTTATCTTCTTGTTCTTTTTTCGAATCCTTTGGCTTGCTTTTAAAACTGGTGGAGATCGCAATATTTCCCGATGTGATCCTTCCCAGCGAAAAACCTCCTTTGGGTTTATCCCAGGCATATACTTTTGTTCTGAATCCTGTGCTGTCTACAACATAAGGATCAAGGGTCGCGCCGCCGGTTATATTGAAGTTGCCGAACAATGTGCTTCGGATATAAAATGAAATGGGAGATAATTTAAATGAATCGGCCAGGTAATTGTAACTACCGTTAAAACCAAATCCGTCGATGAGCTTGACTTTTTTATTACCGGCCTCCGTTGTGTCGGTCTTCGACTTCACTTTCATTTCCAGATTATTATCCAGCCCGAATGAGATACCGCCAAATGTTCCTTCAGCAAAGGGACCGTATGTCGATCCATCAAAGACCGAGAACCTCACGAAACGCCCTCCATTTGCCGTATCGACCTTTTGTGTATAATAGAACTTGCTGGAAAGATCCGGTTTATAACTGATCCCAATCGTTGGCCTGATGACATGGCGGATACCCAGGATGGAACTTTTCTTCCCAAACCGGGTAAAGGTTCCGAAAATGGCTGTGCTGACATTGAGTGAAAAAGCCAGGTCTTCTGCAGTAAAAAAACCTTTTTGGATCGTGGTGTCCAATTTATTGGTTGCCGGATTCCAGGTACGGTACAGTTTTTTTGAATACCATTTTTCCGCCAGAGAAATGCCTGGTCCGATCTGTACCGCTCCGCCGAATATGGGTGGCAGGGAGAGGCTGATGGGAATATTGTGGGAAGCACCCCATTGAAAAGTGTCCAGGATCTTATGGAGGCTGAAGAGTGAATCATAAAAACTCGCTCCGCCGGTAATAGTGGTGGTGAGACCAATCCCTAATTTTTCGTACCACTTGGGCGTGCCGACAAATTCTTTTTTCTGCAGCGGGTAGATCGTGGTTGCCGTAAAGCCCAGGTTGGGCAGGTTGATGTTGATGAGCTTTGTGGCATTGTTCTGATTGTGGGTACCGCTCAACGTTAAATTATATTTTCCATTCCAGGTCTTTGAATAAGAAATGCTGGAACCGATCTGGTTGGTAAAATTAACCGTGGGGTTATTGTAAACAAACTGGTTAAATTTCGTGGACATCAGGTTCACATTGGCTGAGAAATTTTGCCCGGGATGCGCCTTGCTATCAACCGTATGCGCCCAGGCAAGGCTCCAGGTTTTCGTGACATCAAATTCCTCCTTGCCCGAATTGCTCAATATGCTTGTCTTTTGCAGTGTGAAATTCAGCCGACCGCTATACCGGTAACGCACACGGTATTCGGGCGTCAGGTATAGGTTCCAGCCTCCATAAGAATAGATATTGGCCCGGAGCACGACATCAAAGTTTTCGCCGAGTATTTTATAATAGCCCAGCCCGGTCAGTCCAAGCCCGAACTGCGGGCTGGCGTCAAATGCAGGTGGCAGTAAGCCGGAATGCCGTCCATCTGATATCGGGAAAAAACCAAAGGGCAGGTAAATAGGCACGGGCACCCCTTCGAATTCCGGGTGAATGGGGCCCGATATCGCAAATTTTTTGTTAATGAGTTTTAACTTGTTGGTGCGGAAAGCAAAATGCGGCGTGTCGAGGTTGCAGGTCGTGAACCGGCCCCTGTATGCGAAGTAAACATTTTCTGAAACCTTCTTCATCTTTTCGCCCAGGATATACATTTCCCCACTCTGCGTATAGGTATTTCTGGTAAGCCCTTTTTGTGTTTTCAGATTATAGACGATGGTATCCGATTGCATGGTATTGTCTGCCTGCACCAGCTTGGGTTTCCCGACCATCTGGTTGGCCGTATCCACCGTGTACGTGGCGACAACCACTTGCTTCACCTGGTCCAGTTGGATCTTGTATGCATCGAGTGTCAGGTCCTTGTATTTGGTATTGGCCTTGTTGTAGAGGGTGACTTTCTTACCCGGAACATCCAGCACAACGGAGTCTGATGCTGTGTATTCGATGGCACCATCGAGCGAATCCTTGGATATTTTGTAACTGAGGGTATCCTGCTGATGCGGGATCGTATCTTTTCCTTCGGCCCTGATGCCGGCGCTGTCTTTTGCCAATGTATCTGCAGACGCAGGGGGAGTGGGTTTTGGCACCGTGTCCTGTTGCGCAGTTAAGGTTTTGTCAAATCCGGCGTGCCCGGAATAATTAGCGGAACTGTTAAGCGTTATACTAAAGAATAATGCGGCAAAAATCAACGCCAGAACATATTTTAAGCTAATTTTGCGTCCGTTATTCATAATATGCTATGATACAAAAATAGGCTTTACCCTTGGAAGAATGAGCAAAGATTGCTAACCCCCTGTTAAAACGAAAAAGTATGAAGAGAAAGCTGATCGTGTTTTTTATTTTGTTTGGAATTGTTTGTTCAGGAGCATCCTTTAACATACATCCTGAGTCGCTGAAGGCTCCG
>DATHGW010000703.1:0-4657 GCA_035317445.1 Puia sp. | reverse complement strand
AGGCGAGATAAAAATGCCTGCATTAAAACCGGTCTGGTGGCTGGCATTAATGGAAGAGGCGTTGGTGACATTGGAGAAATTGAGTCCGACCTTGAGGCCAATGCCCAATGGATTGTGTTCCTTTTTTTTGGCGCTGTCTTTCTGGCTGAGGGTGAAAAGGGGTATGGTAAGAAACAGCATTAAAAATACCTTTTTCATAAAAGTTTTTGTTTTGTTGAGCAACTGGTAATTTTCACTTTGTTGATATTATTTCTAAAAACAGCATAGCATGTTATCATTTTCAAACGGTCAATTTAGTACAGTTCGGTTGTCGGTCATAAATTTTTATATTTACCGGAACATGAAATCATTTCAGTGCTCAGGTGTCACCGTCCATGCCAGCGTTGCTGCCTGAGATTTTACACCTATATAGCTTTGGACGGAATCTTTTACCAGGAAAGATAAGCTTGCAGGGGCACCCGGTGATGCGGTGCCACCAAACAGATAGTCAGTTCCGTCTGGGTTTGTAATATGCCACTTGGGTATTACTGTGCCAATATGTTGGATCAGCAAGCCAGCAAAGGAGTTTCCCAGAGAGTCCGTGCCAACGTATCCGGTTGCACCGATAATATTCGTTATGCCAGTTTGATCTGGAACCCATTCCGCTTTAGTATTTCCGTTGCTTCCTGATGTGGGCGTAACCGAGGGATATTGATTGGTCTGACCCAGGTAGGTTAACGTGTTTCCGTCTACTTCTACTTCGAAAGTAGCTCCATCGATATATCTGTCGTTATAAACACCACTGGTTCCCCAAAGCGTATCTTCCACGTCGATGCTAAATCTCATTTTACTCGGGATCAGCTTGAGTTTAGTTGTCACAATCTTGTTGTAGAAATCGATTATTTTAGCTTTCTTCAGCCGGATAGTAGTGTGCAATTGAATCTGGACCGAAAGTTCAGTAGTTCTGCCCGGATCTATTTGCGAAGGTGACTGGAAATAAACTGAGTTTCCAGAGGGCAATAAGGTACCATCAGCCGATCCGCCTGTGAGTTTCCAATTGCTTACATAATTGGAAGGAATGAGATAAGATGAGGGTTCTGTAACAGCACCATCACCGGATAGCAAATTGGACGAATGCAGGAATTGCCGCACTTCAAAACTGCCCGATTCATTTACCTTAAATTCATGGGGCTCGCCCACAATCCGGATTGCCGCCTCAATGGAGAATATGGTAAAATGGTGGACATCAAAACTGACGGTTTTTGCAGTAGTATCCACGTCCTTTTCATCCAGATTTACATCCCAGGCACCGATACTGTCTTGGAAAGCGAGAAATAAAAGCAAAGGGTCCGTACCATCTACATCATCTCCTGAATAATGAAATGTAAATGTAATAGGCAAATTAAATTGTGTCCCGTTGGGCAACAAGTCATATGCGAGACCAATTCCCCCCGGACTGGTATTGGAAAGAGCCTGAATGGAAATATTTGTATTTGCATTCAGTGCGCTGGCCGGAATAGTCAGTTCAATCTTACCATCACTACTCTTTATGGAACCACCTGTAGGCCCAATGATTTGGGTAACAGAATTCCCAATGGGAATGCCTATTGCCGTAATGGCTGCAGTAGTATCTGTATTGTTGTTCCCACCGGAATTGTTGCCCGAATTATTGTTATTGTTGTTATCGGGATTGGGGCTTTTGACACAACTTAAGAAGATGAAGAAAATGATCACAACTAGGCCGGACTTCCCGGAAAATGGAGAAAGGGGCATCTGAAAAGATTTTTTTCAAAGCTAATCCCGCTGTTTAGTCAAGTCAATAGTATTAAAATACGATAAGATTGAGGGGGGATTTATCTGGCCTTGGTGGTCTTATTCAATGCTTCAGTGCGGTTTTGAACATGGAGCTTCTCGTAAATATTGTGGATATGCTGCCTGACAGTACTAATACTAATATTCAGGTTGATGGCAATTTCTTTATAGAGCAAACCCCGGGCGAGGCATTGCAAGACTTCATTCTCCCGGTTGGTGAGTGAATGTATTGCGTTGTCAGTTTCCTGCCCGCGCATTCTTTCTATCACTTTACGCGCCACTTGCATGCTCATGGGTGCGCCACCCTGACTCAATTCAATCAATGAATCAATGATTTTAACAAGGGGCGTTTTCTTGAGGATATATCCGCTGGCTCCTGCAGCGAGCGCCTCAAAAATTTTTTCATCATTCTCATAGATCGTGAACATCATAAATTGTGTGTGCGGGCAGCGAGCTTTTACATTCCTGATACATTCGATGCCGTTCATGCCGGGCAGGTTGATATCCATGATGACAATATCCGGTTGCCAGGATGGTAGATCCCTGGTAGCGGTTTCGGCATCTGTAAAAGCACTCAACATTTCAAAACGTTCGTCCAGAGACAGCAGGCTGACCATTCCCTCACGTATTTCCTTAAGGTCTTCAACCACGCAAATTTTAATGGGGATCATAAAATAAATTTACTTAGCCAGGAATCCGATGCCAATAGTACTAACGTTGTATATACTGTCAAAGGAGAGGGATATTCAGGTTTACCCTTACTCCCTGTTCATTTTGAATATTCATGCTCCCGCCAGTGGATTCAATTCTTTGCCGCATGTTTCGCAACCCGTTTCCCATCCCGCTGACCTGATGTTCTTTGAAACCTTTTCCATCATCGTGGATGGAAATATCCAGCCCGGCTGAAACTTCTATTTGAATATCTACTTTATTTGCGCAGGCATGCTTGACGATATTATGCAGACTTTCCTTTACAGTTAAGAAGATATTTCTTCTCATTTCGCCACTCACAAAAACCGGAGGAATATTTTCTGGAAGTTGAATGGTACAATCCAGGTTGTTCTCTTCACAATATTCCATGCTGTAAGACCTCATGTATAATACCAGATCTTCCAACGAATCATTTTTTTCACTCATGGCCCAAATGATTTCATTCATCTTGTCGATAAGATCATTGGAAGTTGATTGCATCTTCTCAATATCTTCCCGGGTTACTTCGCTGAATACATTTCTTTTTACTTTTTCACTCAGGAAACGAATCGTGGATAAGCCGGCGCCCAGATCGTCATGCATATCGACAGCGATCCTTGTCCTCTCCTTTTCAACTGCCTGTTGTTTTTCCAAGGCCGTTTTCTGTTGATATAGCTTTCGCCTGTAATAGCTTCTAATCATCATCCAGCCGATGATAGCCAGTATTAGAGCAGTCGCAAGGCGGAACCACAGCGTTTGCCACCAGGGAGGACGGATCAAAAATTCATAAGAGATCTCGGAGTCCGGGTACCCGCTATTCAATAATAATGCCTTTACCCGCAGTATATATTTCCCCGGAGGGAGGTTGATGAAATTGATGACTGGCTGCGGCGTCGGATCGCTCCATGATTTATTCCTGCTGCCATCTAACTGATACATGAACCGGATTTGCTTTTCATTCAGGAAAGATGGAGCGGCTACTGAAAAGCTCAGGTTGTTTTGTTCGTAGGAAAGGGAAAGCGGAGTGGAGCTGATATTGATCCTGTTCCTGCCTTCATATATTTCTCTGAATAAAATTCTTGGATGAAAAAGATTGTGCAGGGTATCCGGCGTAATTTTTATTATTCCTGCTGTTGTCGCTGCCCACAGCATGCCGTACCTTCCGCTTTGAATCTTGAATGCCTGGAGATAAAAATTACTGCTGCCGGTAATATTCTCAACAACAAAACCACCGTTTCTGATCTGTATCTTATCCAGTCCGCTGTGGGAGCCGGCCCAGATATTACCCTCGTCATCGGCGTGAAGATAGGCGATGAAATTATCCGAGAGACCGTCCTTGACGGTAATTTGTTTCCAGGACCTGAATGACAGCCCATCGAAAAACAAGCAAAATAAACCATGGTCGCGGCTGCCGATCCAAACATTACCCTTCTTGTCAACGGTGATGGATCGGGGACTCATTTGGGGCAATTCATTATTGTAGACCCTGAGGAGTTGCAGGCGGTGATCAGGATTTTCGGGGTGTATTTGGAAGGCAAATAATTCTTTTGCACGGGTGACCACCCAAATTTGTTCATCCTTTGTTATGACAAAATTATCGGCAAAGTACCCGAGCGGGTAGGATTCCGGTTTCCTGTTTTGATTCAGCACGAAAAGACTATCAGAACAAGCCAGCAGGTCGCCGTATTTGTCTTGCAAAACACAATTAAATCCTGTTTTTATTGCGCGGTTGCTGTCGATACTATGCAAGACAGTCAGGCGGATCTTGTTGCCTGCTGAAAAATGACATTGATAGATATTGGAGAAATCAGTCAGGAAATAATTATTTCCCTTCATCGCCATCATCCTGAATGGCGGAGTAATTGGATGCCGGACCAATTGAAATTCTTTGGATTCATTTCCGGATTGCAGCAATAAACTGTTACGGGAAATATCCAGGAACCACGCGCTGTCCGATGCATCGTCAACATAAATATCCGAAACAGTAAATCCTGGCCTGATCTGCGTATAAAATTCGAATTGAGGGTTCACCAATTTGCTGATCCCGGTTTGGCCATTTACGAACCACATAATATTTTCCTTATCCTCAAAAACCGAAGATTGATTATTCACCAGAAGTCCATTCTTAATGGAGAATAGGATTGAATGGCCCGAAGGATCAATCTTTGACACACCC
>DATHGW010000702.1:0-2700 GCA_035317445.1 Puia sp. | reverse complement strand
CCCTGGATACTTAAGACCGTTTATTCATGCGGCATGAAACAATCGGATGCAATGAAAATTGAAAAATTTATCAAGAGCCAAAAAAACAGAAAGTTAATTGAAAAACTAATTGCAGGTGGAGAATTTACGGGCATTTTAGCTCAGCTGGTTAGAGTCCCGCACGTGCGGGATTAATCAGAGGGTCGCTGGTTCGTCCCGTACGTACGGGATCAGGAGCCATAAAATCAATAAAAAACCCTACTCTGGCGAGTAGGGTTTTTTATTTCCACAGAATTTGCACAAAAATTCAAGTTTAATACAGAGCGGAAATTATTTTCTCCGCCTAATATGTATAGGACAGGGTAATCCTCTATCAGCAGATTATTTATCCCATTCATAGCCTGTTAATTTTTAATAATGTAAAATGAAAAGTACTGCCTTTCCCTTCTTCCGACTCCAGCCATATTTTGCCGCCCATGCTTTCTACAATTTTTTTGGTTATTGCCAGGCCCATCCCGGTGCCCGGGTATTCATCCCTGTTATGCAACCGCTGGAAAATGATAAATATTTTATCAAAATATTGGGGAGCAATGCCTATGCCATTGTCTTTAACCGAAAATTGGTAGTATGTTTTTGTCTCTTTACAGGATATATCAATAACAGGCGCCACATCTTTTCTTTGGTATTTTAAGCCATTACCTACCAGGTTTTGAAATACTTGCCGTAAGGGTGTCTTATAAGTGTGAAGCGTTGGTAAATTTTCAAACCTTATTTTGCCTTGCAGCTCTTCAAGCTGCCTCCGGTAAAGCGCCAGTATTTCATTTAAAAGTTTATTAAAATCCAACTGTTCTGCATCATCCTCAGTCCTGCCAATTCTTGAAAAATCAAGCAAATCGAGTATGATTTGCCGCATCCTTTGGGCACCATCTACGGCAAAATGGATGTATTGCCTGCCTTTATCATCCACAACATGACCATATTTCTTTTCTAACAGGGTCATAAAACTGATCACCATGCGCAACGGCTCCTGCAAATCGTGCGATGCCACATAGGCAAACTGTTCCAGTTCGGCATTTGATATGGTGAGCTGTTGTATGTTTTTTTCAAGTTCTGCATTTAACTCCTTTAGCTTTTTCTCTGCAAGCTTTTGTTCAGTTGTGTCCCGGCCTATTCCCAGCAAGCCAATAGTTTCATTTTTTTCATCGAAAAGCGGGATCTTTGAAGTTAGCATTGATATCCAGGTGCCATTTGCCGGAGTATAGTAATGTTCATAGTCGATAAGCGGTTTGCCACTTTTTAAAATGATATTATCCTGTTCAAAAGCAAGAGAGGCGATCTCAGGAGGCAGGAGGTCCAAATCGTTTTTTCCAAGAACCTCATCTTCTGTCTTAAAGCCTAACAATTCATAATCAACCTTATTACTTATTAATTTTCGCGCATACTTATCCTTAAAATATACACTATGAGGTAAATTATCAATTAATGTTCTTAGCAAATTTCTTTCCGCACGTAGCCTATGCTCAATTAACTTTCGTTCCGTTATGTCTTTAAAATAAACGGATAAACCGTTGCGCGAAGGGTATGCGCTTATCTCATACCAGGTATTTAGCGTTTCATAGTAGTCTTCAAAATGAATGATCTCGTTGGTTTCGAGTGCCTCGTGATACCGCTTATATGATTCTGAACCAATGCTTCCGGAGAATACGTCCCATAAATTTTTACCTACGATTTCGTTTCTGGCAACCATCAGGACCTTTTCGGCGTGGTTGTTCCAATAATTCACTGTCCAGTTTTTGTCCACAGCAAAAAATGCGTCCCCGATACTTTCAAGAATAGTGTTTTTCTCGCTGTAAGCTGCCTCGAGCGCCTGCGCAGTTTTTTTCCGATCGGTAACATCAATAGATAAAGCCAACGATACTTTTCTGCCGTTATAATTCATTAAATGCCCGGTGACCTCTACATACATGATCTCGCCGTTTTTCTTTTTATGCCTCCAGGTTCTGTGGTGGGGCTCCCCGTATGATTCTGGTGCCTTTACAACGTCTTCTAACAGCGATACATCTTCGTCGGGACGTAGTTGCCTGGTGGTTAACTGTAAAAACTCCTCTCGGGTATAACCGTAAATGTTCATGGCTTCGTGATTACAGTCGACTATCTTCAGCGTTTCAAAATCCCACATCAATATGGGTAGCGGATTGTTTTTAAAAAGGTATCTGTATTTCTTTTCGGATTCCAATAAATCCGCTTCGCTTTTTTTTTTCTCGGTTGCATCTCTGGCTACACCGTACCTTATACGTTTTTGAGGGTCCCACCTTGCCGACCATAATAAAGGCACTAATGAGCCATCTTTACGGACATAGCGGTTTTCAAAATGGGTCATGTCGAGGCCTTTCATGATCCTGTCCGCCATCTCTTCCGTCGCTTCTTTATCTTCAGGGCATAAAAAATCAAATAATTGTTTACCGATAAGCTCGTCAGGCGTGTAACCCAAAATTGTTTTGCAGGCCGCACTCATGCTGAGTATAATGCCATCAGCATCAATAGAGCAAATCATATCCAGCGACGAGTCCATGATCGTTTGGAGCTCCGTCTTTGTTTTTTCCAAAGCCTCCCGGCTATTGGTTTCAGCGGTTATGTCTTTGGAATAACATGCAGTCCCAAACAGTTCCCCGCGCTCATTAAACATTGGATTGAAAGAGATTGATGCATATTCCATTCTTT
>DATHGW010000701.1:0-5578 GCA_035317445.1 Puia sp. | reverse complement strand
AAGTTATGGAATGATTTATTTATGCAGGCCTTGCCAGGCTTGGGTTGGTGTACGCAAGGGAACAAATATTGCGCCGGGCAGGTTAGCGAATCAGGAACTGCGGCTATGGAAAATAAATGCCCACGAAAGTCTTGATCACTTAATTCGCGAGGAGTTGGTCAAATATATTTACCCTAAATATATTTCCGGAATCTCGAACCGGGAGAAAACATATTTCTGGATTGCAGAACAACTCGGCATAAAATGAGAATTTTGCCATATCGGCATGTTTGATATAGCTGAGTGCAAGCAGGTCGTTACGATCTGCGAATTGGCGCTTTTAAAACGTCTCTAACTATATACTAATTCCGGCACTTCGGGGTATATGACCTCGTCGTGAGGATTTTCTCTTTTGAGAAAATCTTTATTCAACGCCGTAGCCTTCATATCAATAGAGGCGGCCTGATAGTTGGCAATATCCAGAATATCCTGGTCAGTCAGGTCGTTGTATAGCCAGGCTTCCGCGAGATCGCCGGGGAGAATCGTCGGCATACGTTCTTTGCTATTATGTATCTGCTTCATTAGCGTATTAGCAACAGTTGTCACGATGGAAAATGTCGCAATGGTCTTTTTTGTCTCCGGATCGGTCCAGGGATTCCAGACCCCGGCCATATAAAATTCGGGCTGGTTCCGCATTTGTATTAAGTAGGGATATTTTTCAGGCGTCTTAAGCAGTTTCCCGCTTTTGCCCACGACCTGTACATGTCGCCATTCATAAAAACCTGCAGAAGGTACCAGGCATCGGCGATGCAAGGCAGCATCCCGGTATATCTTATTGAGAAGTTCCTCGCTGGTAGCGTTTAGACAAGGATAACCTTTATGATAAAATCCTTTGTCATCCTTATAACCTGACCTGAATTTCTTTACATCTTCACGTGTTTTCAAATAAGGAGGTAGAAAGCCCCATTCAGCATCCACCCGTTCCGTTTCGTGGCTTCCCGACAAGGGCCGGATGATGGGGAAATCCAGGAAATCAAATCCCTTATGGATCGCAAAATCTTCATTCAGGAAGGCGACTTGTCTTTCAAGTTCTTTGAGCCGGTTGTATTCAGCCTTGGTCACTTTAATGCCATTGTAATAACACATAAACAAGACTTTTGGAACTGCACAAAGGTACGAAATATTGCAATTTACCTGTCGGTTAACGATGGTTTAGTGATTTACTTAACAACGACCGGCCCCTCACCAGTTTGTCTTCACCAAATTGTTTTTTTATGCTGTCGATGGCCTTGTACAGTTTTATATTCTCCTGGGTATCTTCAAAAAGATTTATCTGGTAGGTACCGGGAATGATATCGCTGAAACGGATGCCGATCAGTCGGATCAGAATCCTGCGCTCATAAAGCCGGATAAATAATTCGCGGGCTGTCCTGAAAAGCTCGTGATCGGAATTGGTATACGGAATGGATCGTTGGGTGGTATGGGTTTCGAAATCTGAATACCTAAGCTTGACGGTAACGCAACCCGTAAGCCGGTTTTGGCTCCTGAGCTCAAAAGCGATTTTCTCGGTCATCCGGAACAGTTGGCTGTGAAGAAATACCTGGTCGATGGTATCCTGCTGAAAGGTTTGTTCTGTTGAAATGGATTTTTGGTCATGATACGGGATCACTGGACTTTCATCAATGCCCTGGGCCCGGCGCCAGAGCTCCGAACCGTTTTTGCCCATCAGGTTCTGCAACATTTCAATGGGGATCTGGCTTAATATCTTCACCGTCTCCACACCCATCTTTAACAGTTTATATCCTGTTTCCTTGCCGATGCCGGGAATCTTCATAATGCTCAGGGGCGCGAGAAAACCTCGCTCATTGCCGAAAGGGATCTCGATCTGTCCGTTGGGTTTCACCTCGTTGGTGGCGACCTTGCTGATCAGTTTGTTCGAAGCCAGTCCATAGGAAACGGGCAGCCCGCTTTCCTTTGATACCCTTGCCTTTAATTCGTCAGTAAAATGGAGACAGCCGAAAAATTTATCCATCCCAGTAAGATCGATATAGAATTCATCGATAGATGCTTTTTCAAAGAGGGGTGCGGTATTCCTGACCACATCGGTTACAATGCCAGAATATTTGCTGTAGGCTTCATAGTCTCCTTTCACCACGATAGCCCCGGGACAAAGCCTTAATGCCGCCCGCATGGGCATGGCGCTATGGATGCCAAATTTCCGCGCCTCGTAGCTACAGGCTGCTACCACGCCCCGGTCACTGCTTCCGCCGATCAATACCGGTTTTCCCTTTAAACGGGAATTACGCAATTGTTCTACGGAGGCAAAAAATGCGTCCAGGTCCAAATGGGCGATATGTCTTTTCGGGGATAAGAACATTAGCCGAGATTTGCATAACTGCGTTGTTTGTATTCTACTCTTTCCATCGCATGCGCTTCCAGGCTATACACGCCAAAGCTTTGCACCACTTTCCCTTTGATCCGGTAAAAGCCTCCGGTATGCAAAGGATATTTTTTTGCTGTCTCGGGGAAATGTACCGTATCGATCCATTCGAGCTCGGCGTCTACGAAAGCGCCGAAAAACATTTCATCGTTGTATTTCGTAACGACATGTTTGCGGGCAATAAAATAAGTCAGCACGGTAATCGTTTTTCCCAGATGCTTTTCGAGGTCCTTTGCCTTGACATATTTTGCCGGATCCTCAGTCACCAGGTCAAAAGGATTGGATAAGGTGAACCCCAGGATCTCCAATTCATCGTAAAGATCATCGAGATGGTAATCGGCGAGTTCAGGCAACTGAAATTCAAAAGGCTTTTCCTGGAACAAAGCCTGGTTGGGATGTGTTGCGCGCTGATTTTTCTTTTGCAGGAAATTGGCTTCCCAGAGCAATTGTTTTTTTGATTTGCCGCTGAACCGGAAAGCCCCTGCGCTGATGAGGGTATTGAGTTGTTCCAGACCGATATTCGTACGTTCAATGAAATCCTGCAAGTGCAGGTAAGCGCCGTGTTGTTTTTGTTCCTCCAGGATCAGGTCGATCCATTTATCCTGCAGACCTTTCACATGGATGAAACCAGTATATACATCATTTTGGATGATATTCGTATAGTGCCCGCTGTTTTGGATGCATGGCGGCTTAAGCAGACCGCCGATCTTCAGCAGTTCAAGAAAATAGAGTTCGCGCGAATAGAACCCGCCAAAATTATTGATCACCGCAACCATAAATTCCTTGGGAAAATAAGTCTTTAGATAAAGGCTCATATAACTCTCTACCGCATAACTGGCAGAATGGGCTTTATTGAAACTATAACCCGCAAAGCTTTCCATCTGTCGCCATACTTCTGCTGTGACCGATTCCTCCCGCCCGAGCGCTTTGGCGCCGGCAAAAAATTTTTCTTTGATCAGTTGAAACTGGTTATTGCTGCGGTATTTGCCACTCATGGCCCGTCGCAGGATATCGGCCTGGCCTAGGCTCAGTCCTGCGTAAGCGTGCGCAATTTTGATCACATCTTCCTGGAAGACCATCACGCCGAATGTTTCGCTCAGGTGTTCTTCGAATACCGGGTGCAGGTAAACGATCTTGTCCCTGTTGTGAAACCGGTAAATGTACTGATCCATCATACCCGATTGTGCAACACCCGGCCTGATGATAGAACTTGCCGCAACGAGCGTGAGGTAATCATCACATCTCAGTTTCTTGAGTAGTCCCCGCATGGCCGGTGATTCGATATAAAAACAGCCGATTGTATTCGCTTCCCGGATCTGGGTGGCCACCAGGGGATTCTTTTTAAATTGCTCTGTATTGTGGATATCGATCTCCACGTTTTTATTTTGTTTGATCAGCGCAAGCGCTTCTTTGATATGACCCAACCCGCGCTGGCTCAGGATATCGAATTTATTAATACTGATATCTTCCGCAACAAACATATCCAGCTGAAGGGTGGGGAAACCTTTGGGCGGCATGAACAGGGTTCCGTAATTCAACACAGATTCTTCCGTGATCAGCATGCCGCAGGGATGCAGCGAGCAATGGCTGGGGAAATTATGCATTAACCGTCCATACTGCACAATGAGTTTTTGGATTTTATCCTGTGGCTCATTGGTTCTTTGCAGCGTTTTGATTTCTTCATCGGGCAGGCCGAATACTTTTCCAAGCTGGCGGATGATGGCATCATGTTGAAAGGTTGGATAAGAACCAAGTAAGGCCACATGTTTTTTTCCATAGCGTTTGAAGATATAGTCGATCACTTCGTCGCGGTCGGTCCAGGAAAAATCGATATCAAAATCCGGTGGTGATGTTCGTTCCGGGTTAAGGAATCGTTCAAAATACAAATTCAGCTCAATCGGATCGACATCTGTGATGCGCAGACAATACGCGACAATAGAATTGGCTCCGCTACCCCGACCCACATAATAAAATCCGCGGGACTGTGCATAGCGGATGATATCCCAATTGATCAGAAAATACGCGTTGAACCCGAGTTTATTGATAATCTTTAATTCATTTTCCAACCGCGCTTCTGCGATCTTGTTTTTGCGGCCATATCGTATCAGCAATCCATCCCTTGCAAGTTTTTCGAGCAATACCCGGTCATCTTCTACCGCCGAGCTGAAGTTTCTTTTGTTTTTATCCAGCTCAAAATCCATTTCAATGGAACATGCGTCCAGCAGCTTATAAGTATTGGTTACGATGAAAGGATAAGCCTTGAATTTGTTCAGCAATTCTCCTGGCGAAAGAAATACTTCATCTATCGAGCATTGACTTGCAGCGGGCAATTTCGAAAGCAGGATGTTTTTATCGATACAGCGCAGCAGGCGATGCAGGGCATGATATTGTTTGTTTTGAACAGTGACAGGTTGGCGCACCACAAATTTTTCGGCGTGCTGTTTAATATCTATTGAAAACAAGCGTGGGAGATCAGCGGGCAGCAAACCAATGCGTTCGTTCGGGAATAATTCGTTCAGCGGTTTTGCGCCTAAAGGATAGACAACAAATCCGTCCGATGGATTATCAAAAAAAGGCTTGTCTACTGCATGTTCGGGGAAATCTTTTTTCTCCATGAGATGATCAGACAAATACGCATGAATCCAGGCCAGTCCCCGGTTATTCGCGGCGAGCAGGATATGACAGATCTGATCTCCATTCCTTATCTCAACGCCGCAGATCGGCTTAATATCGGCTTCGCGGCATAATTTCACGAAGTCCCAGGCATCGCAGGTAGAATTGATATTCGTCAGCGCCAATGCCATTGTGCCTGTATCGGCGGCGGTATCGACCAGCTTCCTTGTTGAGAAAGTGCCGTAGCGGAAACTGAAATAAGTCTTGCAATTGATGTACATGAGGGTTGGTTGACGGCCTCAATATTAGCTAAATATATTAGTATTTTAATTACTAAATTATTTCGTATTGATTTGCAAGGCTTTGTAAAAAAGCCGTTGGCGAGTCCGCCCTAAGCTTTGTGCTCATTAGCGAGGGTTTCAATTATCATTTCAAAAGATTGGTTTGTCGGAATAAGGATGCCGTAGAATCATTTAGCCCCTTTTTTAATGGCTAAATTCTACTTTCCTCTCATTAAGTCGGTATGTTTTCAGCGCTACTTTTTGA
>DATHGW010000700.1:0-3539 GCA_035317445.1 Puia sp. | reverse complement strand
CCGGCTGCGATGAGATTAATGGATTTTCCGCGACAAATATAATGCGGATTGATTACTTTTTGGTACCGGCACTATTGCGACAGGTCCGTATACAATTGCAAATAATCTGTTAAATCCGACTCTGCATTGAACGACAGGACTTTCTTCCCCCGCACTTTGCCAAATTCTTCTGAGAGTTTTTTATCAATTTTTTCGGCGCCGATCGTGATCGCATCCGCATATGTTGCCCCACCCCGGAACAAAGCGGTATTGGTGGATTCGCTGAATGGCTCCAGGTCCTTATCCTTTAAAGTAGGATGGATATTAGTGAGCTTTAAAAAATCGGCACCCAGTTTTTCTTTGAAGGTATTTTGACCTATGGTGAATACAACCTTACTGTGCGCGAACACCGGTTCCTTTTTGTAAACCGTTTTTAGATACATGGGAATGAGCCCGGTCATCCAGCCACTGCAATGAATCACATCGGGAGGCCAGCCAAATTTCTTCACCGTTTCCAGGGCTCCCTTACAAAAGAAAACAGTTCTCAACCCATTATCCTCGAACCATTTCTCCTTTTCATCGTGAAAAATGAATTTTCGCTTGAAAAGGTCCTCATTCTCGAGGAAATATACTTGTAGTCTTGCATTGGGCAGGGAAGCCACTTTGATCTGAAGGGGATAATCATCATTATCCACCGAAACATTTATTCCCGATAACCGCACAACCTCATGGAGCCTGTGTCTTCTTTCATTTATTACCCCAAAACGTGGCATGATACAACGCACCTCAAAGCCGGTTTCATTCGATTTTATTGCCAGCTTATTCACGATTTCTGCAAACTCCGTCAATTCTAAATATGGAGACATTTCGTTGGCAATAAATAAAATTCTTTTCTTTGTTACCATTATTGAAGAAAATTAATAGAGACTTAACCAAAATAGTTCGCAAAGGTAGTGAAATTATTCTGGAATTGGCTGTGAAGCTGGTTTCTACTTAAATAACGAAAAAAATGATCCTTTTCAAAAAATCGGGTGATCTGAGGCAATTTTTACAGCAAATTCCTGGCAAAGGAATGCAGGTTGGATGGGTGCCGACGATGGGCGCACTGCACCCCGGACACTTATCCCTGCTGGAAACGGCCAGAAAGGAAAATGCGCTCAGCATTTGCAGCATATTTGTAAATCCCACGCAATTCAACGTGGCCAGCGATTTCGAAAAATACCCCATCACACTTGAAAAAGACATCAAACTCCTTGTCGCCGCAAAGGTGGATCTGCTTTTTTTGCCGGATGTAGATGATATTTATCCGAAAGGAATTTCGGGACTCGAACAATACCCGCTGGGCTACCTGGAAACAACACTCGAAGGAGAATTCAGGCCAGGTCATTTCCAGGGGGTTTGCCAGGTCATGAACCGATTGCTCGAAATCATCGCGCCTGGCCGCCTTTATATGGGACAAAAAGACTACCAGCAATGCATGGTGATTCAAAAGCTATTGGAACTTAAACAATCCGGCACCATACTGCATACCTGTTCAACCCGGCGGGAACCAGATGGGCTGGCCATGAGCAGCCGCAATATGCGCTTAAGCGAGTCCGAAAGAAAGGATGCCATCGGTCTTTATGAAGCGCTGACTTATATTCAGCAACATCTCCACCCTGGTGATTTGACAGCATTGGTTGGGCATGCAAAATCCATACTACTGCAAAGAAATTTCAGGATCGATTATGTTGAGATGGCAGACGCAGTCACACTGCATCCGGTGAAGCGATGGGATTCGAAGGAGAAACTTGTCGCCCTGGCAGCGGCATTCCAGGGGCAGGTGAGGCTGATCGACAACATGCTGCTAACTTAAAACGCAACTCAAAATAGATTGCTATTTTTGTGCACGAAACACAACAATTAACCAATCCTTTCCGGATGACTATGGACATTGAAATATTAAAATCGAAAATCCACCGGGCGGTGATTACAGAATCCAACCTGAATTATGTAGGAAGCCTCACGCTGGATGAAGACCTTATGGATGCGGCGAACATGATTGAAAACGAGAAGGTACAGGTCGTGAATGTAAACAACGGAACACGCCTCGAAACCTACCTCATCAAGGGCAAAAGAGGATCGGGCACCTGCTGTCTCAACGGACCTGCAGCAAGAAGAGGCGCGGTTGGAGATGTGGTGATTGTGATCTCTTATGCCAGTATGGATTTTGAAACAGCAAAGAAATTTAAGCCCTGGATTGTTTTTGTTAACGAGGGCAATACCATTTGAAAAGACCTGAAGAAGACCTTGCAAATGATTTATTGTTAGTAAATTGGCCGGAGCCATGAAAAAGACCTTACTGACCATTTTGCAATATGTATTCTTCGCGGGCTTGGCCGGGTTTTTTGTTTGGCTGAGTCTGCGCGGAATGGATAAGGCAAAATGGCAACAGCTGAAAAATGCGCTGGACCGCGCGCATTACTGGTTGTTGATACCCGTTCTTTTCCTGCTGCTCCTGAGTCATTGGATCAGGGCATTGCGCTGGCGACAGCTCATGGAACCACTTGGTTACCATCCTTCAAAAATAAATACCTTCCTGGCCGTTATCATTGGTTATTTCGTTAACCTGGGCGCCCCCCGGGTCGGCGAAGTGATCAAATGCACTATCCTTGCCCGTTATGAAAAAGTGCCGGCACACAAGCTGGTGGGCACGATCGTGGCGGAAAGGGCCTTTGATGTGATCTGCCTGGTGCTCGTATTCGGCCTCAGTTTCGTTTTCCAGTTCGATGTACTTAGTTCCCTGATGCGGTCAAGCATCTACCCGATATTCCAGAACAAGAACGGAGAAATTTCTTACCAAAAAATCATCTACCTCGTCGGGGGTACCATTCTGCTACTGCTCATTTTGAAATGGCTCATCAGCAGGCTTGGCCACATCAATATCGTACAAAAATTAAACCACCTGCTCACGGGTGTCTGGCACGGCCTCACCAGCGTAAGGGCTATCAAAAACAAGCCGTTGTTTTTTCTGTATACCATCGTCATTTGGGTATTGTACCTGCTGGCGACCTATTGCGGGTTTTTTGCCATCGATGAAACGCGCAGCCTCAACCTGGCTGATGCCCTCACGGTGTTGGCGATGGGCAGTATCGGCATGATCATATCGCCGGGAGGAATTGGCGCATACGCATTGCTGGTACAGGAAGCGGTGGCCTTCTATGGTATCGAGAAGGAACCGTATGGCGTGGCGCTCGGTTGGCTTCTCTGGTTTGGCCAGTTCCTTAGTTTTGTGATCTTTGGCGTGTTGAGTTTTATATTACTGCCCCGCATCAACAAAAATAAAAATGAAGAAGTCCGACATCATCCCGTTTAAGATCGTCAGTCTTTCCGATCTGCGGCAAATGGCCGCACGCTGGCGTCTGCTGAGCAAAACCTTTGCTTTTACCAATGGATGCTTCGATATTTTACACACCGGCCATATTGCTTCTCTGTCAGAAGCCGCATCCGAAGCCGATTTCCTGGTTGTTGGCGTAAATTCAGATGCATCCTGCCGGCGACTGAAGGGCCCCGGCCGCCCG
>DATHGW010000699.1:0-12691 GCA_035317445.1 Puia sp. | reverse complement strand
TCCACTTCCTTGCCAATCTTTCCGGTCATCAGGTTCTTATCTTCTTTGACCGGACCATGTCCGGAAACGTAGAGATATTTCCCATCAACCAAACAAGGCTTGTACACACCTGCGGGTGCAGGAGCCGGTGGCAGTGCCAACCCCAACTGCTCCAGGTTTTTTTCTGCTGACATGTTTTATTTTTTTAAATGAATATATTCAGTACGAGTACTCCGGCCAATCCAACCACCGCCACAATGGTTTCCATCACCGACCAGGACCTGATGGTCTCTTTGATGGACAAATTAAAATATTCTTTAAACAACCAGAAACCCGCATCGTTGACATGAGAAAACAACAGGCTACCTGCGCCAATGGAGAGAACCATCAAACTCGGATGTACATGGATCTGCGACATCATGGGTGCGATGATCCCGGCGGCCGTGAGTCCGGCAATCGTGGCAGACCCTATACATACACGTATGATGGCGGCAATCAGCCAGGCCAGGACCAGGGGGTGCATTTGCCAGCCTTGTAAAACCCGGGCAATCTCACTGCTTACGCCGCTATCTGTAAGCACCTGCTTCAACGCGCCGGAGCCGGCAATGATGAGCAGGATCATGGAAACATCCTTTACGGCGTCAACATAAACATTCATGATCTCCTTCATCGACTTGCCGATATGAAGGCCGAGGGTATAGGTGGCTGACAATAGTGCCAATATCATCACGATGGATGGATCCGAAAAGAAATTGATGATGTTTCCGGAGGCTGATCCTTTGGTGACTGCAAGTGATAAAAGGCTTGTGGCAATGAGCAACAATACCGGGAGCAGGGCGGATAAAAAACTATTTCCAATTCCCGGCAACCGTTTCCCTTCCTCCTGTTTTGCTTTAAATATCTGTAGCGGCATGGCCGTAATGTCTTTCAGCGTACGCGAATAGAGGAGGCCTGCAATAATCACGGCCGGAATGGCCAGCAACATCCCATACATCAGGGTCAATCCCATATTGGCATGAAACTGCGCGATCAGGGCAACGGGTGAAGGGTGCGGGGGCAGAAAGCCGTGAGTAACCGAAAGCGATGCGAGCATTGGAAGCCCGATATACACCGCGGGTAATTTATATTGGTAAACAACGGTGAAGATCAACGGGATCATCAGCACAAAGCCAACATTGTAAAATAAAGGGATGCCCACGACAAACCCGGTTACCATCAATCCCCAGCGAATGTATTTTTCGCCAAAGATCCTCATCATGAAAGAGGAGATTTTCTGCGCCGCCCCCGATTCGGCCACCAGTTTGCCCAGCATCGCGCCCAGGGCAATGATGATGACGAGTGAACCCAGCGTGTCGCCGATGCCCTTCTGTAAGGACTGGGTGATTCCACTCAAAGGTATACCCAACAAAAGACCGGCGAGTATGGAGACGAGCAGCAGCGCCAGGAAAGCATTCAGTCTTGCCCAGGTGATCAGGAGTACCAGGATCAAAATACAAAGCAAGACAATCAGGATAGTCATAAATCAATGTGCGGATATGCGAATATGCGGATGTGCGAATTAGGATTTTCGGATAAAAAGATTAAGTCCCTGGGCAAGCGACTCCATGTATTCTTCGCCTTTTGGCCCTGAAGGAAAGGCATAATGCCATTTGTTATCGGGTTTATCTTTTATGATGATATTGGTCTTGTATCTTTCGGCCAACCTGGCGTCTTTCGGACTGATGGCATATTGCACATCATCCAGGCCATCAATTTCTGTTACGTCTGCCTGGTAGTTGCGGCCTTCAAAATCAAATTGAATGATGTATTGTTTCATACTTACTTAATTAGGGTGAAATTACTAAAGAAATTGCAATACAATATCCAATCAAGACGTTTCTAGCAAGGATTTTGCAGTAAACTGCCTGTTGAACCGATCAACCAAAAATCAAACTGTATGAAAAAAATGATCCTCTCCCTGGCCTGCTGCTGGTTTGTTACATCCGCCATAGCACAGCTTAAGGTAAAAGCCACCTGTGCAACCCTTGTTGTGGACATCCTCGACGGAAAGGTAAATGGCATCAGGCCCGATATTACTATCAACGAGCTGAAAGACAGGTTGCCTTGTTTTACCAGTGCAGAAGACGAATCGGCCACATCGAAATGCGGCGGCGGCGTGTTCTTTAAGGATAAGGATATCTATTTTTATACCCAGAGAGACTACATCGAAATAGGAGAAAAATTCCAGGGTAAATTAAGTATTCCAATCATGGGCGCCAACCGCAATGCGCTTTTCAAGTTGCTGGGCAATCCAAAACTGAAAGACAGCAACTGGGACGCATACCAGATGAACTATGGCACGCTGGTGCTTCATTATAATGCGGCAGGAAAAGTAAGGCTGATTCAATTCAGCACGAGGGGAACTGACCTTCTGAGCTTATGTGAATGAAGCATCAGTCAACGCTTTCTTCGGGTGCTTTATCCAGCACCACGGTCAGGTCATTCAGTCCGACCGTCATGGGCACCATGCCCACCTGCACAACGGCCTTTTTGCCGCGCACTTCCCTGACGATGCCTACCTGGTGGTTCTTTTTCATCATCACCTTATTGCCGGGCTGCACATCCCCGCCCACTTCAACGTATTTGGTATCGAATTTCTTTTTTACTTTTTCATTCACCTGCTTTTCTTTTTGTTTAAAAAGCAGGGCCTGCATTTGCCGGATGACTTCATTTTTGTTTTCTGATTTTCGCCAGTCAAAGATGATCTGTTTGAGTTTTCGTTCCATCTCTTTCAGGTAAGCCAGCCGGTCTTCGGTGATCTTATTCTGGTGCCTGAGCAGTTCTAGCTGTTGCTGGTGCTTTTCTTTACTGAGAAGCGATTCGGTTTCTTTTCGGAGTTTCTCATTTTCTTTGATCAGTTTATGCAGCTCTTTTTCTTTTTCTTCTACACTTCGCTGGTCCTGCTCGGCACGGTTCAATAATTTATCGAGCCGGAAATGATCTTCTTCCACCAGGCTTCTCGCCCTGTCGATCAAACGCTGGTCCAACCCAATTCGTTCGGCAATGGAAAAAGTGTATGAGCTTCCCGGCTTACCGATGATCAGTTTGTACAGCGGTTGCAGGTTGGTCTCATCAAAACCCATCGCCCCGTTCACAATGCCCGGTGTTTTATTGGCCATCACTTTCAGGTTCAGGTAATGGGTCGTGACGATGCCGAAAGCATGTTTCCTGACTAGTTCCTCCAGGATCACTTCCGCAAAAGCACCGCCCAGGTTGGGATCACTGCCACTTCCCAGTTCATCGATAAAAAACAAGGTTTTTCCGTTCGCATTTTCCATCAGGTATTTCATATTCTTCAGGTGCGAACTATAGGTGCTCAGCTCGAATTCGAGGCTTTGGGTGTCCCCGATATGGATCAGGATCTGTTTAAAAATGCCAATTTGTGAATCGGGATGCACGGGAATAAGCAGTCCGCTCTGCAGCATCAGTTGTAATAGTCCCACGGTCTTCAGGGTTACGGTCTTTCCACCCGCATTAGGTCCCGAAATAACCAGGATCCGGTTTTTTTCATTCAATTCGATCTGTGTCGGGATCGTTGGTTTTTGATTTCTCAGGTTGTAGAGATAGAGCAGCGGGTGATAAGCATTGATGAGGCGGATATGTGCTTTGTCCTCCAGTTGCGGATAATGACCATTGATCTGCACGGCCAGCTTTGCCTTGGCGCCGATGAAATCGTATTCGCCCAGTATGTCGTGGTAGACTTGTAACAGCGATGCATAGCCGGATAATTTACCGGTCAGTTCCCTGAGGATGCGGTATACTTCCCGGCTTTCTGCGTGCTCCAACGAAAAAACTTCGTTGTTTAACTCGATGGTCTCTTCCGGTTCCACAAAAGAAGTCTTCCTCGTATCACTCTCGCCATGCAGGATGCCTTTGACCTGTCTTTTGTGCTCGGCAAACAGGGCCACCACCCTTCTGCCATTCAAAAACCCTTCCTCAATATCCGCCACAAATCCCGATTTATTCAATTTCCCCAGTATCCGGTCAAAGACCCTGCGCAATTCATTTCGTTTGCGAAAAAGACTCATCCTGATATCCGCCAATTCCTTCGACGCATTGTCTTTGACCGAACCCTGTTCGTCGAGTACTTCATCGATCGCCGCCAGGATCTTTTTTTCGTAATAGGTATCAGCAATCACTTTGGCCATAGCAGGATAGGCCATTTTTCTCTCCGCATCAAACCAGCGAAAAATGTTCAGCATGCTTTCACCCAGTTTACGCAGTTGCACAAATTGTTCGCCGGTCAGCACAGCGCCCGGGATGCCCAGTAATTTCAGTTCACCGGACAGGTTGAGCACAAAGTCATTGGGAAACCATTGCGACTGCTCCAGCAGCAGCTTGAATTCATGGGTTTGTTTTAGTTCAAGTTCTATAAAGGGGCGTTGGGTATGTATGCGCAGGTTCTCCGCCTTTTCTTTGGCAAACACAGTCTTACAGTGGCCTGAAAGCAAAGCTTTTACCTTATCAAATTCCAATTGCACCAATGCCGAATCCGGATAGTATTTCATGGCCATTTTCCCGCCGGGATCATTTATTTTTCAGACCTGCAAAGGTATAGGAAATCCGTTTGCCCGGCGCCATCGTATATTATCCATCGTTCATCCCAACGAACTTAGGGGATTGTTAATGAACATTTAAAAGCATTTAATTGTCATATAGCTTACCTGGAAATACTGCAAAGCCCGCTACTTTGCGAAAGAATAAATTGCCAAACAAATCAAGATGAATTATATGGGTCTTTTTTCTATAACCACGACGCTGGCTTTGTTGAGCGGCTCTTGCGCACAAACAACAACACAACAGGTAAATACTATGAATGAAACGATCATCCCGGCCGGTTTGAAGACAGACACGGCCACCTTTGCAACGGGCTGCTTCTGGTGCACGGAGGCTATTTTTCAGGAATTGAAAGGTGTATTAAAAGCCACTTCCGGCTATTCCGGCGGACAGGTTGCGAATCCATCTTACGAAGAAGTCTGCACCGGCACTACAGGCCATGCAGAATGTCTGCAGGTCATCTATGATCCCAAAGTGATCACATATGATGAACTGCTGGAAGTATTCTGGGAAGCACACGATCCCACCAGTCTCAACAGGCAGGGTAATGATGTGGGCACGCAATACCGGAGCGCCATTTTTTATCATGATGCAGAGCAAAAAGAGAAAGCAGAACATTATAAGGCCGAACTCAATAAAAGCGGTGCCTATAATAAACCCATTGTAACCGAGATCACGCCGTTCACGAAATTCTATCCTGCAGAAAATTATCACCAGGATTATTATAACCTGCATGGTTCGCAACCCTATTGCAGTTTTGTGATTCGTCCCAAAGTGGAGAAGTTTGAGAAGGTATTTAAGGATAAGCTGAAGCAAAAACAGTAGTCACCCACCTTCGGCCTGTGGCCTTCGGAGGACAAGGACGGCCTTCGGAGGGCGAAGGAGTCTTGAGTCATACAACCCCTTGTCATTCCGAGCGAAGCGAGGAATCTGCAACAAAGCAGCTTGGCTATTTTGCAGATTCCTCGCTTCGCTCGGAATGACAAGACCAACCGCAAGTTGCAAGACACCTCATCCGCGTGTGTTTCCTGCCTCGGGCACCAGCCACCAGTTACTTTAAGCAGCCCGCAAATTAGTAAAAACCATTTGACAAAAAGGAAGGAAGATTGTATATTTAATTGTTGACGACAGTTCAAAAGCCCTCCCACTAGAATATTGTTTTACCGTCAATAAACTCCACGGGTATGAAAAAAATCTTTTTCCTACAACTTTTTTTATTTATTATAGGCTTGTACTCCTGCCGAAAAAACACTAATATTTCTCCATCTTTAAATGTTTATGTGGCAGGGTATGGCGATGCATACTACGGAGCATCAACGACCATTCCAAAATATTGGAAAAATGGCAGCCTGGTGAACGTTACTGATACTTCAAAGGCTAATTTGGGTAACGCTATCGCTGTTTCAAACAATGACGTTTACGTGGCTGGGTATGGATATGAAGGATATAATACGGTGGCAAAATATTGGAAGAATGGTAGCCTGGTAACCCTTACCGATGGTTCACAGAATGCAGCTGCTGTATCCATTGCTATTTCAGCCACCGATGTATATGTGGCAGGTTATGAGGGTGGCGTTAATGGAAGCATTTTTGTTGCCAAATATTGGAAAAACGGCAAGCCGGTAAATCTGACCGATGGTTCAAATAACGCCTACGCCACATCTATCGTTATTTCGGGGAGTGATGTGTATGTGGCAGGGTACGAATCCAGTAGCTCCAATTACATTAGCAAATATTGGAAAAACGGCATACCGGTAAATCTCACCGATGGTTCAAAACCGACTATAGCCAACTCCATCGTCGTTTCAGGCAACGATGTTTATGTGACAGGTAGTGAATCTAACGGCAATTATTCTGTTGCCAAGTACTGGAAAAATGGCATTCCTATAAGTCTTACCGATGGCTCAGCATTTGCCGAGGGCGAATCTATTGCTGTTTCAGGCAATGATGTTTATGTGGCAGGGTCTGAAGTTAATGGTACTTATACCGTAGCCAAATATTGGAAAAACGGTATTCCTGTAAATCTTACCGATGGCTCAAAACCAGCCCGAGCTACATCCATCGCGGTTTCGGGCAATGATGTTTATGTAGCGGGTTTTGAACAGAGGGGTATTAAAGGCGATGTTGCCATATATTGGAAAAATGCTGTGCCGGTGTACCTTACCGATGGCTCAAAGGAGGAGGGCAATGCAATTTCCATTTTCCTATCCAATCAATAATCTATTAGGGTCGAAATATCCATCATTCGCAATTGGCTTCTACTTCGATTCATGTTGTGGGCAGCGCGGGTCTCCCGGATCAGCTATAAGCCACATTCTAAGGCCTCTGTATCCCTCCAGCCGACCCAGGTAAACAAAATGTGAAGTTGACGATTGCCGGGCATCGCGCTTGTGGATTTCAATGGGCCGTTCTGCTCGTCTGCGTGGAATGATGTTTATATGAGTCGATTGGCTGCTAATGATACCAGCTGTTTGCCGAAGCCTGCGTTTGTTGCGCAAGCGGGTTATGCTACCGGAAGCTGCAATATCGGTAATAAATAGGCGCCCTGACGAACGGGAACAAAAGGTTTCCCCGGACTTTTGATGTTTTATCTCCTGCTGAAGTAATGGATCAATATATTGTCTTTGCAGATTTTCCGTGATAGCTGCTTTATCTACACCCTCTTTAATCATCTTCAATGCTTCGCCGGTTAGTAACCTGTAAAGACTAAACTGTTTTTGCTCCTTGGGAATCTGGCTATATAATGCGGCGGCAATCGGTGAGGCCTCTTTCATTCTGTTACAACTCTTACGGAAACCTTCGAATGCAGGGTCTTTTTTCACCCTTGCCCCTGTGAGAGATGAGGCAGAACGGTATATAACTCTCCCCTGGGAAATATAAGCGTATATTCCACCATCAGTCCCTGTAAAAGCAATATTTCCTGATTTGAATGGCATCCAGATCATCCATTTGTTCAATTTTTTAACGGAAATAATGGCTGATTATTATTTCCGGGCGAAACATTGTGAGCTTCGATAACCTTCTGGAAAGCACTTGTATAGTACTTATATACCTAAGATAAAGCGCAGTTTTGACGGCTCATGTCATTTTCGTGAGATCCGGATTATTGTCTTTCCGTAACGTAATTTTAAGTGTTAAACTGGCCTACTAATTTAGGCCAGCCGTTTATAGGCCTAGGACACTCGGCCGTTTGGTGCTTAATCTTTAGTGTACTACACAATCAAACGCCCCCGTAAAAGTCAAAATTTTGCTTTTAATTTTTGGATTCTGATTAGAAAATTGAATCCTAACATGACCCATTAATCGATCTCCAGCTTTAATAACTTTATTCTTAATCACTAATTTTTGATTTCTTAAAATAAGAGAAGAAAACGGGTTAGTCCAAATGGCAGATTTGCGGTATGTATTCAATATAATATCCGCTTTTAATAATATAAATAAAAATCTTATCGTGATATCCGAAAGTTGGCAATAGAGACCGATTATTCTTAAACTGAATCACCAGTGTATCTTTCCTAAACATAGATTCGCAAAAATCAAAAAAATTGTGAGGGTCCTCCGAATCTACAATACTGCAATTTTTTATTATGTCAATTTCATTTGGAACATTTTGAACACTATCTTTTTTGACAGAGTTTTTCTCATCCATTGTTACTGATGTAGTAACAAATGATAATTTTGCATGCTTGTCTGCTTCAAATAACTTATCCTTAAAATTACCGTCAATAATTATTTTTCCTCTGAGAAAATTCGGCTTTTGCTGAGCAAACAGGCAGTTAGCGGACAAAAGAAATAATGCAGCTATTAAACGATTCATATTTTTAAAATTAAGAATTACCTATTTCAGGAGCAGCTTGCCTTTTATGCTGATTTCTCTCCGCCTGCGGCGGATCGAAATGACAACTCCCAAGGCCTCCAGACTCCCTTGCCCTCCGAAGGCCGTTCTTGTCCTCCGAATGCCACAGGCCGAAGGAGGAAGGCCGAAGGAGGGCCGACTACCGACTCTTCCTCACCCGCCTCAGCTCCAGCAAATTCAATCCATTGGCCTCAAACCCATTGATCCTTGGACTTACCAGATGGATCACTTCATCATACCACAACGGCACCACAGGTGAATCATTGATCATGAGTTGATCCATCTGCTGATAGAGTTTATATCTAAGGCTATCATTGTTTTCAGTAAGCGCTCGCTCGTACAATTGATCAAACCGATCATTGTGATAACGTGTGTAATTCGGAGGCGCCGGATTTTTTGAATAAAAAACACTGAGATAGTTTTCCGCATCGGGATAATCCGCGATCCAGGATCCCCTGAAAAAAAGCGCGGTGGATTTGGCGGTTTCTTCAAGCAATAAACTTTTCTGGACCACTTCTACCTGCACCTTGATGCCTACTTCCTCGAGCTCCCTGGCAATAAAACTGCCGAGATCAGAATAGATATTGATGGTGAGTAATTTGATCTCAGGCATTTCCCTTCCCCCCGGATACCCGGCTTCGGCTAATAGTCTCCGTGATTTTGCGGGATCGTAGTAGTATCCTTTTACGGCGGCCGAATCAAAGGAAGGCAATCCCGCCGGAACAAACCCGCTCTCCGCGGGAATGCCAATCGAATTACGCAGGTACATCATCATCTTGCGGCGATCAAATCCATAATTGATAGCCTGCCGCACTTTGGTGAATCGCAAGGGCGAATGCCTGACCAGCGCATTAGAGGAATCTATCAGGATACCCAGGTACTCGATGTTGAGATACGGGTGTTTGTCCAGCACGATCTTTCCCTCCCATTCCTTTCTCAATAATCCTTTTTTGGTTAACACTTCATCTTTGAACGACGGATCGATATCATTGGTAAAATCGAGTTGCCCTTGCTGGAGCATCAGGAATTCGGTTGCCCTGTTGTCGAAAAAACTTATTTTGATGGCATCGAGATAGGGAAGGTTTTTACCGCTGCTGTCCTGCTCGAAATAGCGTGGGTTTTTAACCAGGATCATATCTTGTCCTTCCTCCCAGGATTTTAACGCAAAGGGACCGGTGCCGCAGGGATGATTGCGAAAATCCTTTCCATATTTTTCCACCACTTCCGGTGCGACGACGGAACAATACTGCATGCTCAGCAATCCCAGGATGGGGTTGAAGGGCTTTGACAATTTCAACTGGAAAGTGGAGTCATCCAACGCAGTGAAAGGAGCTTCTGACGCAATCCTGTCGTTGAATATCCAGGTGCCGCTGCTGGCGGTGGAGGGATCAAGGATGCGGTTAAAACTGAATTGAACATCGCTTGCTTTTAACCTTCTGCCTTTTCCACCCGGAAAAACTTCATTGTCATGAAAGAATACATCGGTACGAAGATGAAAAGTGTACAAGGTCCTGTCGGCAGACACATCCCAGTATTTAGCCAGTGAGGGAACGATGTTGAGGTGATGGTCTGTCTCCACCAGCGTATTGTACAACTGGTGCACGACCCAGATGATGGATTGATTTTTTGCAAAAGCAGGATCCAGCGTAGCCACACCGGTCGCTTCATTGTACCGGAACACCTGCTGATCATACCGGCCGGCAGGATGGCAACCTGCCAGCCAGGAGACGAGCAACAAGCCGCTCATGTATTTTATCCAATAAAATGAACGATGATTTTTTATCTTCATCCTGTAACAATAAAATAATCAGGGCTAAATTTAACGAATGAAAGCAGTAATCATTTTTTTCTCTTGTATCTGTTCCATGGGTTTTCTGTCATGTCATGCACAGCCAAATCCGGTTTTCACGCATGCAGACAGCCTCCGCGGATCCGTCGGACCTGGAAGGGCCTGGTGGGACGTATTGAAATATGATGTGAGGTTAACCCCCGACTATAAGAACAGATCGATCAGCGGCACCAGTTCCATTGAATTCAGGGTCGTTAAACCCGGCAACTCGATGCAAATAGACCTACAGGAGCCCATGAACATTACCGGTATAACATGGAACAATACCCGATTAACCTTCCGGCGCGATGGCAACGCGTTTTTTGTTGGCTTTCCCTCGATGTTGAATGCAGGCAAAAGCGAAACCATCAGCATCGATTTTGAAGGGAAACCGGTGATCGCCAAAAGACCGCCCTGGGACGGCGGATGGATCTTCACCCAGGACAGGCTGGGCCGTCCCTGGATGACCGTCGCCTGTCAGGGCCTGGGGGCCAGCGTGTGGATGCCCTGTAAAGATTGGCAGGGTGATGAACCCGATAACGGAAGTTCATTGAGTATAACGGTTCCGGATACCCTGGTGGCTGTCGGCAACGGAAGGCTGAAAGAGAAAAAATAAACCGTGATGGCACTGCTACGTTTAGCTGGGTGGTCGTCAACCCGATCAACAATTACAATATCATTCCCTACATAGGCAAATATGTCACCTGGCACGAGGATTACCAGGGAGAAAAAGGCAGGCTCGACTGCGACTATTGGGTATTGGATTATCACCTCGACAGTGCGAAACGACAATTCAAGGGCGTAGATTCCATGCTGCGTTGTTTTGAATACTGGATGGGGCCTTACCCGTTTTATGAAGACGGATATAAACTCGTGGAAGCGCCGCACCTGGGCATGGAACACCAGAGTGCCATTGCTTATGGCAATAAGTTCAGAGAGGGCTATTCGGGAAAAGACCTGTCTGAAACGGGCTGGGGATTAAAATGGGATTTTATTATTGTACATGAAAGCGGTCATGAGTGGTTTGGAAACAACATCACCAGCAAAGACATCGCCGATGAATGGCTCCACGAGGGTTTTACCAATTACACCGAGACGCTGTATACAGGATATTATTTCGGCAGGGAAGCCGGGAATGCGTACAATTTCGGTATCAGGAAAAATATTACAAACAAATCTCCCATCATTGGCCACTATGGCGTTAACGACGGACCCGTCGGCACCGATGAATATTATAAGGGCGGTAACCTGCTGCATACCATCCGGCAGGTCATTAATGATGACAGCCTGTTCAGGCGGATACTGAGGGGACTGAACAAAACATTTTATCACGAGACGGTCACCACAAAACAGGTGGAAAACTACATCAGCAAACAGGCAAAAATTGATTTCTCCAAGGTCTTTGATCAATACCTGCGCAATACCGCCATTCCGGTATTGGAATATTCCATCAGCACAAAAACCGTTCGATACCGGTGGACGAATTGCATTGCCGGATTCGCCCTGCCGGCAAAGGTCAATGGCCAGTGGATAAAGCCCACTGAAAAATGGCGGGAATTAACATTTGCACAGGGAAGCACTCCCACGTTCATCGTTGACCGAAATTTGTACTTTGATGTAAAAACTCAGTGAACCAAATCTTACCATCCATCCGCAAATTCGCAAATTCGCACATTCGCACATTCGCACATTTTCATGATCTTTGCAGGGAACTTAACCCTCCTTCATGAGCACCATCCGGCGGCAGAGCATTATTTCTTCAGGGATCGTGTATTTTGGCTTCGCACTGGGTTTTATCAACACTTACCTTTTTACCCGGGAAGGAGGTTTTACCCCATCAGAATACGGTCTGGTCGGCACTTTCCTGGCCATCGCCAACGTGATGTTTTCTTTTGCCAGTCTTGGCATGCAGGCTTATATCTATAAATTTTATCCTTATTACAGTGATAACCTGCCTCCGGACAAAAACGACATGATGGCCTGGGCGCTGCTCAGCAGCATCGTGGGCTTTGTTATGGTGATGGTGGGTGGCCTTATTTTCAAGAACCTCGTGATCAGGAAATTTGGCGCCAATTCCGCTGAACTCGTTCGATATTATTATTGGGTATTCCCTTTCGGCTTCGGATTAACCATGTACTCCCTGCTCGAAGCTTTCGCCTGGCAATTAAAAAAATCGGTGTTGACCAATTACCTGCGCGAGATCCAGTTTCGTCTGTACACGACTATACTGATCATACTTTCTGTCGTGGGCGCCATTCGACATTTTGACCTCTTCATTAAGCTCTATGCCTTGGGCTATATCATCCTGGCCCTGACCCTGCTTATATACCTCGTGGTAACGAAACAAATTCATCTTACTTTTCAACCAAGCCGGGTGACCAAAAAGTTTTTCAAAAAGATCATAACATTAGCGTCTTTTGTGTGGAGCGGCG
>DATHGW010000698.1:0-5932 GCA_035317445.1 Puia sp. | reverse complement strand
TTCAATTGTCCTGGTGGCTTTTTTTAATTCCGTTGCTGATCATTCCCTGCATCGCATTGCTCGTCATCAGCCGGGAGGTGATCAAGGCAGCGTTGACCAATCCTGTAAGTAGCCTGAGGTCGGAGTAAAGATCAGAATTATTGCTAATTTTGAAAGGCAATATTGCGTTCAAATTTAACATGCAATAATGGGAAAATTCAGCGAAAACATTTCGGATGAACACCGGGACTTCATAAACGGACAGCACATTTTTTTTGTAGCCACGGCCCCGCTGAGTGCTGAGGGTCACGTGAATCTTTCGCCCAAAGGACTGGATTGTTTTAAAGTGCTTTCGCCAAACCAGGTGGCGTACATGGACCTGCTCAGCAGTGGCAATGAGACCTCTGCGCACACGCATGAGAATGGTCGCATCACATTTATGTTTTGTTCTTTTGAAAAATTACCCAATATCCTTCGCCTCTACGGTAAGGGCTATACGGTATTGCCTGATGATCCAAAGTGGAAATCGTTATCGGAACATTTTACTATTTATCCCAGTACCAGGCAGATCATCGTTGCAGACATCACAAAAGTGCAAACCTCCTGCGGTTTCGGCGTACCGTTGTTTTCGTACGAGGGCGAGAGGAGCCTTCATTTTGATTGGGCAGAAAAAAAAGGGCCACGTGGCCTGGAGGAATATAAAAAGGAAAAAAACCTGCGCAGTCTCGACGGGTTGCCAACACCGTTGCTTGAGCGCATCTAGGCAAGAGGAGGCATTTAATATCTTCTATCCCTTCCACCACCGCCGCCGCGATTGTCGCGGTTATCACCACGTCCGCGATCGCGGTTACCGAAACCGGTTCTTGGTTGTTCTTCGGCTTGTTTCACCGACATTTTTTTTCCTTTTATGGCGGCGCCATCCAATGTTTCGATGGCAATTTTTGCTTCGTTATCATCCAGCATATCCACAAACCCGAATCCCCTGCTCTTGCCGGTTTCTTTGTCAAGGATCACTTTGGCGGAATTGACTTCGCCATACAATTCAAACATTTCTTTGAGATCTACATCATCGAAATCGTACGGAATGGCTGCGACAAAAAGTTTCATTTGAGGTTATTTATACAGTGAAATTACAAAGACCGCATCGAATTGAAGGATTAATGACTGCATTTATTTCCCTGTGGCCGAAATGGCTGATCTGCGGTGAATGGGGGGGTTAAAACTGCCTTGTATGCCCTGTTTTGTGCTGTAATTCAAATAAATGCAGGTTTCTGGCTAAAATTGTGTAGCTTTGTGGTCTTATATGTTATTGCGCTCCGCGTTTCTTTGTGTTTTCCACCCAAATTTCGTGACTGCTTAACGTAAGGCAGGTAAAGTATCAGGGATTCATCTGATAGCCTTACCATTTTTTCTCATCAAATATTATAAAAGTGTCATTTAACAATTTACAGCTCATTGAGCCTGTGCTCAGGGCTTTGTCCAATGAGGGCTATACCACGCCCACACCCATTCAGGAACAAGCCATCCCCATTATTTTAGAACAACGCGACCTGCTTGGTTGCGCCCAGACCGGCACGGGAAAGACAGCCGCTTTTGCCATCCCGATTTTACAACTCATGCACCAGCACCATTACCAGTCTGCGCAGGGTCAACGACGCATCAAAGTGTTGGTTCTTACGCCTACGCGCGAACTGGCTATACAGATAGATGAAAGTTTCAGGGCTTATGGAAAATACCTTAACCTGAAAAACCTCGTCATATACGGAGGTGTTTCACAGGTTCCCCAGGTCAATGCACTTCGCCGCGGCGTAGACATCCTGGTGGCAACACCAGGTCGTTTGTTGGATCTCGTCACCCAGGGCCATGTATCCTTGCATGATATCAGGTTCTTCGTACTCGATGAAGCCGACAGGATGCTGGATATGGGATTTGTCCATGACGTAAAAAGGATCATTGCAAAACTTCCAGCCAGGAGACAGACTCTGTTTTTCTCCGCCACCATGCCTCCGGAAATCCAGCAACTCTCCAAAGTATTGCTGACCAACCCCGCGAAGGTGGAAGTAACACCTGCATCATCCACGGCAGAAACCGTTCAGCAATCATTGTATTACACCAATACGGAAAACAAGCGGTCTTTATTGATTCACCTGCTGAAGGATGCCTCGATCCAAACTGCGCTCGTATTTACCCGGACGAAACATGGTGCGGATAAAATTTCCAAATCGTTAAACCAGGCTGGCATCAGCTCGGAAGCCATTCACGGAAATAAATCGCAAAATGCCAGGCAGAGCGCACTCAGTAATTTCAAATTAAAAAGAACCAGGGTACTGGTGGCCACGGATATCGCGGCGCGCGGAATTGATATTGATGAACTGACCCATGTCATCAATTATGAATTACCCAATGTGCCCGAAACTTATGTACACCGGATCGGCAGGACCGGCAGGGCTGGCGCCAAGGGCATGGCCATGTCGTTCTGTGATTATGAAGAAAAAGAATACCTGAGGGATATTCAGAAACTGATCACCAAGCCGATTCCCGTGGTAAGCGATCATCCTTATCACGTGGCTGTTCCACAAAATAATTATAGCAAGTCATCAGCCAGCCAGTCGTCATCTTATAGCAGGCAGCGGCCTGCAGTTGCGCCCAAGCGTTATGGAAGGCCTTTTTCGCAACGCGCTGTGTAGTTGGGAGTTGATTGGTTGATTGGTTGATTGGTTGATAAGGCGGTTAACTATTTAACCAGTCAACTTATCAACCTATCAACTTAAATTCGCCGTATAGCTTGGAATTCGTCAACGCCAATTCCCTTACGATGATCAAAGAAAAATTACTCTTCCTCGGCCTGCTTGTATGTGTTCAGGGAGCTGCACAACAAAAATTTATTGAAGTAACTGCGGAAGACAGCATACTGGCCAGGGCGGATTGTTTTGTTTACCGGATTATGTTGACTCCTGATATGGAGGAAATGGAACGCGATACGCTTCGGTATTCAAATTATACGTTGTACACCCAGAAGGCAGACCTTCTGAAGCAATCTGTCGCACGTTATTTTGATTCTCTGAAACTCGCCCTTAGGCAAAGAGGATTTACGTTCATACAGGCAGCTGTCACGGATAGTTTTAACATCGTCCAAGCTCCGGGATTTGCTTCGGTCTACGTTCTGCTACATTCTGTTGATTCATTGTCGCAACTGCACCAGCTTTTGCAGCATCAAAAAAAGCTCACCAGCCTCCTGATGGCTGTTTTCGCAAGAGACGAATCTGCATACCAAAAAATGTTGTATAAGAAATTATTGGATGCCGCAACGGTTAAAGCCAAAAATATCGCGGCTTATACTCATCAAAAGATCGGCGGAATCCTGTCTGTTACGGAAAACAAAACTGAAGAGGAGAAATCCACCAGGGGCTGGACAAGCTATGCTCCGTTGTCTGCTATATCAGATATGGTTCTGTCGTATGCGGTGAAACCGGGAGATCTTGTCCTGAATAGTGATCCCCGCTTGCCCAGTCTTTATCCAATAAAGGCCTCATTCACCGTGCGGTTTTCTACAGAATAGCATCGGCTATTTTGTATCTTCAATTGTACAGGTCTTAACAGCACAGGCTACACAGAACTTAAGGGATTACAGAAGTATAAATAAGCAAAACTATGAAGCTGATCGCGGAGGCGTCGGTTGCAAAATTGAGAGGTGGTTTTTATACACCTGGAGCCATTGCGTCATTTATTTTGCGATGGGGCATTCATAACGATAAGGACCTTGACATTCTTGAACCAAGTTGTGGAGATGGCGTTTTTTTGGAGCAGTTGCGAAAAGACGAGCTAAAATATAGATCAATCACAGCCGTTGAACTGGACGAAACAGAAGCAAAAAAGGCGGAGCAGATAACTTTACAACGCAAGGAAATGGTCATTGCCGATTTTCACACGTATTGCAATAATACCCATAAACGATTTGATTTGGTTGTTGGCAATCCGCCTTATATCCGTTACCAGTTTTTTAACAGGCAACAACAAATTGAAGCGCATGATATCTTTAGCCGGGCTGGTTTGATTTATTCAAAACTCACAAACGCCTGGGTTTCATTTGTTGTTGGTTCATCCCTCTTGCTCAAAGATAAAGGCGGCAAGATTGGGTTTGTTTTGCCGGCAGAAATCTTACAAGTCTCATTTGCACAGCAGTTGAGAAATTTCCTTGCCCGATTCTACAATAAGATCAACATTATTTCATTTCAGAAATTGCTTTTTCCGAATATCCAGCAGGAAGTTGTTTTGCTTTTATGTGAAAAGAACAAGACGAAAAGACACAATATTGAGCATATTGAGTTGAAGGATTCCGGCGAACTAAAAGAGCTTGATGTGGCCAAATTGAAGAGCCCCAAAAAGAGGATTGATTTTAAATCAAACAAATGGACTTTCTATTTCCTGTCACAGGAAGAAATTGACTTTTTGGAGAACGTGGCAAAAGAACGAAACATTCCGGCGATTGGCAACTATGCGAATGTTGAAGTTGGAATTACTACAGGCGCTAACGATTTCTTTACCGTTCCACTGGCGACAGTTGAGGAATACGATCTGCACGATTATGCAAAACCCATGGTTGGAAGGAGCGTACAGGTGAACAGCGTCATCTTCACTGAGGATGATTGGGAGAAGAACAGATTGGCAGAGGCTCGGGCTCACTTGCTGGTGTTCCCGGATCGTAAAAAACTAAACAAAACAAATGGCGCGGTAAAATATATTGGCTATGGTGAAAGTATCGGAATTCATAATGGATATAAGACCGGAATTCGCGAGGATTGGTTTGTTGTTCCGTCTTTGAAAATTTCGAATGCCTTATTCATCAGGCGCAATAATTTATACCCTAGATTGATCATTAACCGGGCTGGGGCGTATACGACAGACACAATGCACCGCGTGTTCGTCCACCCTGGCACAAACATCAATGCCCTGGTTGCCAGTTATTACAATTCGCTTTCGCTTGCTTTTACAGAAGTATCCGGCCGAAGCCATGGTGGTGGAGTACTGGAATTAATGCCAAATGAAGCGGAAAAGGTTTTGCTTCCGTATCACAAAGACAATGCTTTACTACTTACAGAAATTGACAGACTGATCCGTAGGAAGGCTGATATTGAAGCAGTTTTGGCAATGACCAACCAGGTTATCTTGAAAGAGCATTTTGATCTCACACAAAAGCAAATAAAACTGGCACACAGCATCTGGAAAAAACTGTCAGCCCGCCGGTTGAACAGGGGTAAATGACCGAAACTCCTAAAAATAGTAAAATAAATTTGCGCAAGTGAATGCTTGCGCTTATATTTGCAAGCAAATACTTGCATATCATGGAATCGAGACGAGATGTATTTCAGGCCATTGCCGATCCTACGAGGAGAGAGATCATCAACCTGGTCGCCCACAAGCCTTTGAACCTGAATTCAATTGCCGAAAAATTTGATGTAACTCGTCAGGCCGTGTCCCTACACGTCAAGATTCTCACGGAATGCGGCCTGATTGTGATCAAACAGCAGGGCAGGGAGCGGTATTGCGAGGCAAAACTGGATCAGCTGAACGAGGTGTCCTCCTGGGTTGAGCAATACCGAAAATATTGGGAACAGCATTTTACTTCATTGGAAAAGTATTTAGATAAACTTCAAAAGCAAAAAAGAAATGCAAGAAAAAAATAACTCTTTTCGCCAGGAAGGCAATCAGCTCATTCACACCAGGCTGTTGAATGCGCCCAGGGAGTTGGTGTGGGACGTATGGACAAAACCCGAGCACATCAAGGAATGGTGGGGCCCGAATGGGTTTACGTTGACGCACAAATCAATGGACGTCCAGGCTGGTAAGCAATGGAAATTTATTATGCATGGTTTTGGGCAGGACTTTGACAATAAGATTGAATACCTGGAAGTCGTCAAGCCATCTCTTTTAGTCTATAAACATGGGGATGAAC
>DATHGW010000697.1:0-4059 GCA_035317445.1 Puia sp. | reverse complement strand
CTCTTGCTTGAACAAAAACAAACCCCTGTTGTGCGTTTGAACCGGTCGGTGATCCTGGCCCAGTCTGGCCATTTGCAAAAAGCAATCTCCGAAATACTGGCCATACAGGGAATCGAAGCGCTCATTCATAGCCAGTATATGTATGGCGCTGTTCTCGGCGATCTATACCTGCAGTCAGGAGACCGGGACAAGGCAAAGGAAATGCTTGGGAAGGCATACACCCTCACCAGTTCTCAGGCCGAAAAAAAATTGATCGCGGGAAAATTATCGGCAGCCAATTCAAATAATTAGCGACTCGCCAGGTGTCCTACACCTAATGCAACTTTACAGTAGCTTTGACATGAACACATGAATCATGCTCGACATTAAAAACAGGGAAGACTTATTTAAAAGACTCGCGGATTTAAGAAAAGATGCTATTCCGGTTTTTGGCAAAATGACGCCGCAACACATGGTCGAACACCTGGCTTTTGTCCTCAGGATCTCCAGTGAAAAACTTCCGCATCAACTTTATTACTCCGAAGAAAAAGCTTCAAAAATCAAGGCATATACCATCTATACAGACAATGAATTGATGGTTGGCTTCAGGGCGCCCATGCTGGCGTCAGAACCTCCCGATCTGGGGGAAACTGACCTGCCAACCGCCATTGAACAATTAATGAAAGAGCTAGATGATTTTGATGCTTTTTTTGAAAGGAATAAAAACGCAAGGCCCACTAATCCGACCATGGGTCCGCTCGATCATGAAGAGTGGATCATTTTTCACAATAAACATGTCACGCATCACTTTAAGCAATTCAACCTGGCTTAGGAAAAAATAGATCAGCTATGACACTCGAACATGTGGCCATCTGGACCAGACGACACTTTGTGCACCGGATCATGAATGAGGATTAAATATTTTCCTTTCAAAACCATACAGTGTGCGTATCAAAACCGGGCAATGTTAATCGCCTTACTTACCGTAAAGCATCTGATACTCAAATATATATCAGTTTGGCATTTTCTTGGTGTCTTTAAGACCTTTATCCTAAGCCAGCTTATGCTCAAAACTCATTTTCTTATCGCATGGAGAAATCTCCTGAAGGACCGGCAATTTACTTTCCTGAACCTTGTTGGCCTTTCTACCGGGCTTGCATGTACATTCCTCATTTACCTATGGGTAAGCGATGAATTGCAAGTCGACAAATACAATGCAAAAGACAAACAGCTTTTCCAGGTCATGATGAATTCAAAGAATGACCGGGGCATCGGGACTGGCGATGGTACGCCTGGCATCCTGGCCAAAACCATGGCCGCCGAAATCCCTGCTATCGAATACGCGGTCTCCACCGTACCGGCATCCTGGTTCAATAATAAAGGCGTGCTTTCATTTGGAGAAAACCAGATCAAGGCCGGCGGGCAATATGTCGGAAAGGATTATTTTAAGCTCTTCACCTGCCCCTTCATTGAAGGAGATCAGAACAAGGTTACGGTTGATAAATCTTCGGTCGCGATATCCAGAAACCTTGCGATGAAATTATTTAAGACCACCCAAAATCTTATCGGCAAAACGGTGAAATGGGATCAGGGGGAATTGTCGGGGATATATACCATTGCCGGGGTTTTTGAAAACAATCCGGCCAACGCGACCAACAAGTTTGACATCTTACTCAACTATGATATTTTCCTGGAAAAGCGTCCCAGCCTGCTGACCTGGAACAACAGCGATCCCCACACTTTTGTCCTGTTAAAGGAGGGCACTAAAATCGATCAGTTCAATCGTCAGATCAAAGGATTTATCAAATCCAAAGACAAGGCAAGCAATCATGATCTTTTTGCTATCCGCTATTCCGACAAATACCTCTATGGCCAGTTTGAGAACGGCGTGCAGGCAGGCGGAAGAATAGCATATGTGAGCTTGTTCTCCCTCATTGCAGTTTTCATCCTCTTTATCGCCTGCATCAATTTCATGAATTTGTCCACGGCCAGGGCATCGCGGAGGATCAAAGAAGTAGGCATAAAAAAAGTGGTGGGGGCAAGACGCAGCTCCCTCATTCTTCAGTACCTTGGCGAATCCGTTCTTATGACTTTATTCGCCCTAGTCCTGGCTGCAGTACTCGTCCTGCTATTGTTGCCTCAATTCAATATCATCACCGGGAAACAGATTATCGTAGAACCTGGTGCAAAAATCATCCTTTCAGCACTCGGTATCGCATTGCTGACCGGACTGATTGCAGGCAGTTATCCCGCCTTATACCTTTCAGGTTTCAAACCCGTAGCCGTGTTGAAAGGGAAACTAAAAACATCGATCGGCGAATTGTGGATCAGGAAGGGGTTGGTGGTATTTCAATTTTCCCTCTCCGCCATATTTATTGTCACAGTGCTGGTTGTGTACCGGCAAATTGATTATATACAAACCAAGAACCTCGGTTATAACCGCGACAACATCATCCATTTTGAAATTCCCCTCGAAATGGACTCTGCGAAACTAGCCGCGGCCGCCAGTTTCATGATTGCACTCAGGAATATTCCGGGTGTGATCGATGCAGGCAGCTATTACCATAACCTGACAGGTGATCATGGTGCCATTGGCGGATTTGACTGGCCCGGAAAAAATCCTGCCAGGGACATTACCTTCGCCAATCTTGAAGTGGGTTATCATTTTATTGAAACGGCGGGAATAGAATTTAAGGAAGGAAGGGGATTCTCCAACAATGAACAAACAAATAAAGAGATCATATTTAATGAAGCAGCCGTCGAAAGCATGGGCCTGAAGGATCCCATCGGCAAGACCGTGAAATTCTGGAACCAGCAGCGAAAGATTGTCGGCGTGGTTAAAAATTTCAACTTCGAATCCCTCTACGAAACAGTAAAGCCCTGCTTTTTCCAGGCATATCCCGTTATGCCCAATATTATGGTCCGGATCCGGGCAGGATCGGAACGCGGCAGCATTGCCCGGATCCAAAAAGTTTTCCAGGATTACAATAAGGGACTGCTATTTGACTACCAATTCCTCGATGAAAATTACCGTGCACTTTATGCTGCCGAAAGAAGAGTTAGCATTCTATCGAGATATTTTGCAGGATTGGCGATCATCATATCCTGTCTTGGCCTTTTCGGTCTTGCGGCATTTACTGCTCAAAGAAGACAAAAAGAAATTGGCATCAGGAAGGTTGTCGGTGCCACGGTCAGCAATGTCGTATTCATGCTATCGAAGGATTTCCTGAAATTGGTCCTGGTGGCCGTTTTTGTAGCCTTCCCCATTGCCTGGTGGGCGACCAGTCATTGGCTGAATGCATTTGCCTACCGCATTCCAGTAAGCGCAGATATATTCCTGATTGCTGGGTCGTCCATCATGATCATTACGCTTCTGACCGTAAGCTTTCAGGCCATGAAGGCTGCATTAACGAACCCGGTGAAGAGCCTGCGCTCAGAGTAGCGATGAAGAATTGGAAATAGAGAATAGAAAATAGGACAACGGGGAACAACCGATTAATCCCTATTTTCTTCTTTCGATTCTCTATCATTTGGTATATTGCTTTTATTTTCTCATTCCTTATTTCTCATTCCTTATTTCTTATTTCCTATGCGGGACTTGCTTATTTCTATTGTGGCTGCAATTTTATTGAGTTCATGTAACCAAAACGAGAATAAGGCGATCGACGCGCAAAATATTGAAAAAGGAAAAACACTGGCCAGCCAGTATTGCCAATCCTGCCACCTCCTTCCAGACCCTGCCCTGCTCGACAAAAAATCCTGGACAGAAGGCATACTGCCCAATATGGGTCCCCGGCTTGGCATTTTCAGTTTCAGGGGAGAGAGTTATCCCTCCAATAAATCATACACTGGTATTGGCAAAGATTTTTACCCAGCTCATCCAATGCTGAACGAGGAAGAATGGAGTCAGCTTATCGCCTATTATTCAACCGCCGCACCCGATTCGCTTTCGGTTCAATCGGGAAAATTGCCGATCAACATGACCAGCAGCATTTTCAAAGCGGTCATTCCGGCAAAGCATTATGACGACCCGGTGAGCACGTTTGTTTCCATTGATTCCAATGCAAAACGGGTGATCCA
>DATHGW010000696.1:0-7268 GCA_035317445.1 Puia sp. | reverse complement strand
CGTTCTGGACACTGCGGAAAGTCTGTGTCACCCTGAATATGCGATCACGTTTGCTATGGTATTGATCGTAGGACAACTCGTTTTGTATGTACAAGGCAATGAGCAGGCAACACGCCATTGCGATGGCCAGTCCGGCGATATTGATCAGACTGTACAATTTCCGTTTCAACAGGTTGCGCCAGGCGATCTGAAAAAAGTGATGGATCATGGTTCGTGCGTAAGTGTGTGAAATGCGACAAAATGTGTGCCATTGCGTCCATACGCCCGAATAGAGAACGTCACGGCTGGCACCTGTTCACTATCGGACAACTGATGTACGTTTATGGTACAATAAAATAGCTTAACTTATAATCCTAATTTGTTTTATGTCACCCGACGAATTCCTGCTAAGTGAATTTAAAAAGGTACTGCTGAAGAATACCCATGAAAAGATCATTAACCTGGATGATACTTTTGGGCACGATTTTGATTTGTATATTGAGCGAGCTGAGAATATATTTAACGATACCGATGTCCGGGCGATACCACCTAACAGATGGTCGTACCATCGGATGATATTGGTTAATGAAGGCTCTGTTGATTTTATGACCGGTATATATAAATTTTCAGCACAAAAAAATACTCTTGTTGTTATTCCGGCACGTGTAATAACGTCCAGCAAAAACTGGTCACATGATATTAGAGGATATCTGGCTTTGTTTAAGCTGGATTTTTTTCTGCAGAACAACTTTCCCCGCCAATGTATTGAAAACAAGAAAATACTCAATCCCACAGCAAGGCCTTATGTGAGTGTTACTGAGGAGCAGGCAGAAGAAATTGCACATGTTTTTGAAGCGATCATGAGAGAAAAAGAATCAGCCGGTAAAAATAAGGATGAGCTGGTCGTTTTAAAGGTACTCGAGCTGTTGATACTCAACGAGCGTTTGTTTGAACACCAAAATAATTTTGACGACACGCCCCCTTCATCGTCGGTCATAAAGAAATTTATCGAATTACTCGATGAAAATTATTTAAAGAAACGCTCCGTGAGTTTTTATGCCGCACAATTGTCAGTTCATCCAAATTATCTTAATGCAGTAATTAAGAAACATACAGGATTGACAGCCAAGGAAACCATTCAAAACCGTCTGATGCTGGAAACAAAATATTTGCTTCATTCAACAAACCTCAGCATAAAAGAAATATCAAGCCAATTGGGCTTTAATGATCCAAATTATTTTACTTCCTTCTTTAAGCAATTTGAAAACATCTCTCCTGCCAATTACAGGTCTTCCAAAGTTTGAAAATCAAAGGTCTTTCTTTGTTTAACCAAGGATTAATCTTTCCAAAAGAAAGAACTTTGCCGCCATTTACAAATGAAAAATATGTTGACACAGAAGAGAATGGATGCGGGTAATTGCGATGAAAATTATCATTCGTTGTTTGAACAGGCCACCGATGCCATTATGGTAACCGATTTCACCGGGAATTTTAAAGACGTGAACGCCAGTCTTTGTGCTTTGTTTGGCTATGCTAAGGAAGAGCTGCTTCAGCTCAATGTACACGCCCTTCTTGACCCCGAACATATAAGATCAAAACCGCTGCGGTTTGATGTCCTGGCAAAAGGTGATGATATTCTCAATGAAAGACAAATGGTTCACAGAAATGGAACAACTATTTATGTAGAAGCCAATGCAAAGAAATTAAGCGATAACCGGGTGCTTGTCATTGCACGGGATATTACCGAAAGAAAGAAAGTGGAGATGATATTGAAAAAATCAGAGGCCAACCTCCATACGATATTTGATACAACGGATACGATCTATGTTTTGTTGGACAACCACCTGCGCGTTATGTCCTATAATCCCCGTGCCCATGCCTTTGCAATAAATGAATTAAAGCATTGCATCGAAATCAGCGAATATTTCCTCGATTATTTTCCCGAAGATAAAAGGCCCGTATTGCTTAATTATATGGAACAGGTATTGACTGGAAAGCATCTCAATTATGAAGTCAGCTATCCCCAGCCGGGAAATGTGTTCAATTGGTATCATGTAAGGATGTTCCCGATTTCGAAAGGAGACAATAACATCTATGGATTGATGGTAGCTGTGTCTGACATTACCGTGAAAAGAAAGCTCGAAAAAGAATTGCTGGCGCAAAAAGTAGAGGAGCAAAAAAATATTATACGGGCAGTTCTGAAGGGACAGGAGGTAGAAAGAAACAAGATCGGGCAGGAGTTGCACGATAATGTAAACCAGATATTGTCGACCCTGAGGTTGTACCTGGGTGTGATGGAAAAGAATCGAACCTTTGACCATGAGGCGATCATAAGATCAAAAGAAATTCTGGATACAGCAATAAATGAAATCCGGTCGTTATGCAGGGAACAGGTAACTCCTCCACGGAAATTTGACCTTAAAGAGTTAATTGAAACGCTTGTTTGCTATTTGAACGAGAACCCACAACAACATACAAAATTTTATGCAATGATTTCCTGTCATTTGTCCATTGATGAAGACCTGAAGTTAAATATTTACCGCATTGTTCAGGAACAGGTAAATAATATCTTGAAATATGCGTGCGCGTCAAAAGCAAGCATTTCAATTGGCGAAGAAAACAACACGGTATTGATCACGATACAGGACGATGGCAAAGGGTTTGATCCATTATTGAAGCGAAAGGGCGTGGGCATTTCAAATATATTCAACCGGGTTGAGAGCTATAACGGAGCAGTTACTATCGAGAGCAGCCCTGGCAAGGGCTGCGCAATAGACATCACTGTACCAATAGTTTCTTTTTATAGCTAGCCGAAGTTTTGTCAACCAGCCGTCAGGATAAAGGTTGTGCCGAAGCCAGGCTTTGATTCTATCGAGATGCTGTAACGAATGGCTTTAGCCAGGTCGCGTATTAAATGAAAACCAAAACCGGAACGGGCATTCACCGATTGGCCTTCTGTAAAAAGATTTCTTGCCTGTTCCTCGAGGATGCCTGGTCCGTTGTCCCTAATGGAGAGCATGGTTTTTCCGCCGGACGTCCAGGCCTTCCATTCAATCTTTCCTCCGCGCGAATCCCGTAGTGATTTGATCGCGTTGGCCGTCAGGTTCTGCATGATGACCTGCAGGTAATTTTCATCTGCTAAAACTTCCAGTTGGTCTGTATCGCTGAATCGGATTTGTACAGGGGCTGCGTGCACAAAGAATTTTTGCAGATAGTCGAACAAACGGCTTACCGGAATCCGCTTGATATCCGGTTTGAAATGCTCCATCTGTTCCTTGCTCCAGAGCAACATGGTTTCCAGGGTTTGCAATAACTCCTGTGTGGATTGCCCAATTTGTTGCTGTCCGGACAGCTGATCCGCCGGTGACAACAGATCCGGTGCGTGATTCAATAAGTGTAAATAATTTGCCAGACTTGAGATCGGACTGCGGAGATCATGGCTCAGAATGCCAAAGATTTTTACTTTGATTTTATTGGCCTCATCCAGCTGATTGTTTAATACCATCAGGGTCGTATTGGATTTGGTTCGCATCCTGTTTTGCCAAAAAAGAAGTCCTCCAATAGTGGCCAGCAAGCCCAATCCAATTACCAGCAGCCAGACTGTTTTTTGTTGACTGACAAGTTTCAGTTTATTAAGAGAGATTTCAGTATCCTTAAGTTCCAGTTTATACTTACTCTCCAGTCCGGCCAGTTCATTTTTTTTATCCTGCGAAAAAAGCGAATCATTGATCGAATAGTATAATTTGAAATTTTCGAGTGCCGGGCGGTAAGCTGCGCGGGCTTCCTGAATTTTTGAAAGGGTCAGATACATCCCGGCCTGGTATTCGATATTGTTTGTTTCCTTACAATAGGCGAGTCCACGGGTCAGATAGTATTCGGATTTATTCAATAGGTCATTTTTGGCATTCCCGGTCGACTGCGTCGCCACCCTATAATAAGCGTCACCGAGGTTGGCCAGGTTTCCGATAGCAGTTAGTGACGAAGGCCCGGTCTTGTCCAGTATCTTCTGCGCCTTGAGCAAGATCACAATGGCTTTTGCATAATCCGGGTATGCCAGGGTAGCTTTTTGAGAAAGCACCTGCACGATGGCTGATTGATTGCCCATCGCTTCAAATACGGCCAGCGCACTATCGATGTATTTTTCCGCAGTCACAGAGTCTTTGAGGGTCTGTTTAATAATGCCGATTTCCAGCAATGCTTTTCCGATATTATTTGGGGTTTGCGAGACTCGGGCGCTGTGCAGGGTCATGGTTGCGTATTCCAGTGCCTTGTTAAAATTTTTTTGAGCAAAGAAGCTGGCGGTTAGATTGGTGCCAACCAGTGCGATCTGTTCATTGTCCTTGCTTCGCTCGGCAATGGCCAGGGCTTTGAAATAATAATCGAGTGCATTTGCATACTTCGATTCACGCTGAAAGCTTCGACCGATATTGTTGAGGTTGCTAATCATGCCATGGCTATTGTCGAGGGCTTCATTCACCTGATAACTCCGCTCGAAATAAACCCGGGCCTGGGTATTGTTTCCCGTGTCGCCCACCAGCAAACCCACGAGGTTGTTGAACCTGGCAATACCCCTTTTGAAGTTCAGTTTTTCAGCCAGGGTTAAAGCCTTTTGTGCATACGCGATGCCTTTGGCCGGATCGATCATCCAATAGGTCTCTGCGATTTTACCCAGGGAGGCGAGTTGATTCGTGTCTTCTTTCAGGACCGGAAGTCGCTGCACGATCGAATCGATCAGTGCCTGTCCTTTTTTCTGCGCGTGGGCTGTTTGAATGCATAGAGTCAGGGCCAGGAAAAAAAATAATTTCATGCTGTTAGCGGTTTAGCCATTCATCCAGGGATTTTTTATAGCTCCTGCCAATCGGCAAAGCGCGGCCCTGAATGATGATTTCGTTTGAATGGATCTCCCGGATCAATGGTATGGGCACGGCATAGCTCCGGTGGATCCGGATAAATTTCCGGAAAAAATCGTCTTCGAGCAGGTTGCCCAGGGAAGCGAGTACGCAATATTTTTTTTCCCGGGTGATGATGCCGGTATAGTCTTTCAATGCTTCCAGATAAATGATATCGCTGTGTTCGATCTTGATGCGCCGATGTCCGTCCTTTATGAAGAGACTGTCGCCTTCCAAACTATGGTCGTACCATTCCGCCTTGCGCTGGATGTCGAGGAAATAATTCAGCCGTTGCATGGCGATTTCGAATCGGTCGCTGTCCAGCGGTTTCACCAAAAAGTCCAGTGCGTTTACTTCAATGGCGGACAATGCATAATCGGGATAGGCTGTAATGAAGATACAGGCTTTTACTTTTTCCAGTTGTATGCGCAGGTCAAGTCCGCTGATGCCCGGCATGTCGATATCCAGGAAAACGGCATCGGGGGGAGATTTTGCAGCGGCATCCAGCGTAGTCTGAGCATCGGCGAATATACCTTCAATGCTCAGAAAGGGATATTTACGCACAAAGGAGACTACGGCTAGCCTGTCTAGCTGATTGTCGTCTACGATAAAGCACGGATAGGCTTTTTCATCCCTGATCATGGCTGGCTTTAATTTTTCCAATATACTACTAATCCCTGAAAACCCGGTCTCTGGCGCAGATGGCCTCCGGAGAAACCATGCGTCAATGTTGCCCGATTACAGCGCATTGTCCATAGGATTTTGTAAATTTAAGAACAGGTAAGTCATAAAAATGATTGCCATGAAATCGAAAACAAAAATTCCCAGAAGAACATTTATAAAGCTTTCCGCATTGTCGGGAGCGTCCCTGTTTGCAATAGGGTTCCTGCAGTCAACCGGTAAAGAACCTGAAATAGTAAATTTATCCGGCGAAGACGTGCTCGGTACCAGAATGAATGCCTATATATTTATCGATACCCTTGGCGCAGTGACCATATTCAATCATCGCCCCGAAATGGGACAAGGCACTTTCGAATCCATCCCTATGATCATAGCGGAAGAACTCGAAGTCGACATCAATGAAGTGAATATTATGGCATCGCCGGCTAACCGTTCCCTTTATGGCAATCAGATGGTCGTGGGCAGCCAAAGCATCCGTAGTAATTATGAACTGATGCGGAAAATTGGCGCTTCCGCAAAGGAAACATTGGTCGCTGCTGCAGCCAGGCGCTGGAATGTGGCTCCGGAAGAATGCTATGCAAAAAATGCAACCGTAATTCATCGACCGACGGACAGAAAAATAAAATACGGTGAACTGGCAGAAGACGCATGCAAATTGTCTCCGCCACAAAACCCAAAACTAAAAGATCCGAAGGACTTTACCATTATCGGCAGCTCACCGGCAAAAAAAGATATTCCTTCAAAAACAAATGGACGGGCCGTATTTGGTATCGACTGCAACGTAAAAGGAATGTTATATGCGTCGATTGAGCGTTCACCCGTTTTTCTGGGCAGGCTGATTGGCTTTGATGATTCAAAAACAAAAGAAGTCAAAGGAGTAAAATTCGTTCTGAAGACCCAGCGTAATGTGTGGGGGCACACGAGGGAAGGCGTAGCTGTTGTAGCGGACAGCTATTGGGCAGCAGCGGAAGGAAGAAAGCTGTTAAAAATACAATGGGATAACGGCGATCTTGAATCCTGGTCATCGCAGAAGATCAAGGAAGATTTTAGGACCGCTTCAGAGCGGGAAGGTGATTCTTTTAAAGAAACAGGCGATTTCAAGAATGCTTTTGACCATGCGGCCATCAAAATAGAAGCTTCTTATGAGACGCCTTACCAGGCACATGCTCCTATGGAACCGATGAATGCCATCGTATATGCAAAAAAAGACAGCTGCGAATATTGGGGTTCCACACAAAATCCCAATGGGTTTCGTTCGCAGTTGGCAAAGCAATGCGGAATACCTGAAGAAAAGGTAATGATCCATTATACTTATATGGGCGGCGCTTTCGGACGTAGAAGTTTGACGGATGTGCCCGAAGAGGCGGCCGATCTTTCTTTGAAAACAAACGCACCCGTGCAGGTCATTTGGAGCCGGGAAGACGACATTACACAAGGTCCTTTCCGCGCTTGCTCACTCAATAAATGCAGAGCGGCTTTGGATAAGGATGGAAACCTGCTTGCACTTGAGCATAAGGTCATTTGTCAGCAAATTCAAAATCAAACCGGCAATGATGACCGGGCTGGCGCTGAAATTTCCGGCGGAATAAACACAGAATATTCCATCCCCAATATTTCCATCAGGGGCGTACTGCGCCAATTATATATTCCCATTTCGTATTGGCGCTCCGTATATCACTCCACCAACTGCTTTGCACATGAATCCTTTATCGATGAGCT
>DATHGW010000695.1:0-3111 GCA_035317445.1 Puia sp. | reverse complement strand
TTGCAAACCAGCTTCCATGCCTTTTACCATTCGATCATCTTATCAGCCCGCCGGAGACCAGCCTGAAGCTATTCAGCAGCTCACGGAAGGTATCCTTAACGGAGAAAAATATCAGACCTTATTGGGCGTAACGGGTTCAGGCAAGACTTTTACCGTGGCCAACCTGATCCAAAATGTTCAAAAGCCCACCCTGGTACTTACGCACAACAAAACCCTGGTAGCCCAATTGTACGGGGAGTTCAAACAGTTTTTTCCAGACAATGCGGTGGGATATTTTGTATCCTACTATGACTACTATCAGCCCGAGGCATATATGCCAGTAAGCAACACCTATATAGAGAAAGATCTGTCCATCAATGAGGAACTGGATAAATTAAGGCTGCAGGCGACCACCCAGTTACTGAGTGGCAGACGGGATATCATCGTCGTGGCTTCGGTCAGTTGTATCTATGGAATCGGAAATCCAGCAGAATTTGAAAATGGGATCATCCGGGTCCAGGAAGGACAGACCATTTCCCGCCAGGGATTCCTCCATTCCCTGGTGAATTCACTCTATAACCGCAGCCAGGGTGAATTCGGAAGGGGCAGTTTCCGCGTCAGCGGGGACACCGTTGACATCAACCTGCCTTATGTTGATTATGGATACCGCATCACTTTCTTCGGCGACGAGATTGAAGAGATCGAGAGCTTCGACATCAGTAGTGGAAAGCGGATCGGCAGGATGGCCAATGCAGCTGTATTTCCCGCCAACCTCTATCTGGCCCCAAAGGATATGATGCAACAGGTGCTGTACGAGATACAGGATGAATTGGCAGCCCAGGTAACTTATTTCAAGAGTACCGGAAAATACATCGAGGCCCAGCGCCTGAGTGAAAGAGTGAACTACGATGTCGAAATGATCCGGGAACTCGGTTATTGCAATGGAGTGGAGAACTATTCGAGGTTCTTTGATCGCAGAAAACCAGGCACCAGGCCATTCTGTTTGCTGGATTATTTTCCAAAAGACTTTCTCTGTGTGATCGATGAAAGTCACCAGACCATTCCCCAGGTTAGCGGCATGTACGGAGGTGACCGGAGTCGGAAACTGGTATTGGTTGATTATGGCTTCAGGCTGCCCTCAGCTCTCGACAACAGGCCCTTGAACTTTCATGAATTTGAAACCATGCTCGACCAAACCATTTTTCTGTCGGCAACACCCGGCGACTACGAGCTGGAAAGAACAGGCGGGGTTATCACAGAGCAAGTAGTGAGACCCACCGGCCTGCTTGATCCCCCGATAGAGATCCGCCCCAGCGTAAACCAGATCGATGATCTGCTGGACCAGATCGACCAGACCATCCGCAAAGGTGACCGGGTATTGGTGACAACTCTCACTAAGCGCATGGCCGAAGAAATGAACAAATACCTTCACCGGATCAACATCAAATCCAAATACATCCACAGCGAAGTGGACACTTTGGAAAGGGTGGAAATACTCAGACAGCTTCGGCTGGGAGAAATTGACGTACTCGTTGGCGTTAACCTGTTGCGGGAAGGACTGGATCTTCCGGAGGTTTCCCTTGTGGCCATCCTGGATGCAGACAAGGAAGGCTTTCTACGCAATGAAATGTCGCTGACGCAAACCGCGGGGCGTGCCGCCCGGAACGTCGATGGCAGGGTCATCTTCTACGCAGACATCGTGACCGAGAGTATGCAACGCACCATCGACGAGACCAGTCGCAGACGAGACAAACAGGTCGCCTACAATATTGAACATCATATTACGCCAACAACCATCATCAAATCAAAGGAACAGGTCTTCGCGCAAACGGCAGTGCTAGATATTAAGGGCTATGATCCAAAAAATCCCAATGCCATCGCGCCTGATGGCGAACTTGTTACCGTAGCAGCCGAAGAACAGGTAGAATACAAGACCATCCCCCAAATGGAAAAGGCCATTTCCAGGATCAAAAAAGAAATGGAAAAGGCCGCACGCGACCTCGACTTTATGGAAGCGGCCAGGCTAAGGGATGAAATGTTTTCCATGCAAAAAAAACTCGGTGAACTAAAGCAATAATCATTTCGCCTTCGTGCTATCTGAAGTCTTTTTCTTTTTGTTGAACAAACTATTGAGGGTATTCTGGACCGTTTTTTCCGCATTTTTCTGCGTGAGTTCTAAAGATTTGCCAGAACCGCCGGTACTGTCTTTTTTCCCGGAAAGCGAATTACTCAAATCGGAGGCCAGATCTTTTACTGCCTGTTCTTTAATAGCTTTGGCGGAATCTCCCAATTCCTTTGATTTATCATTCACGACAATCCTTGCGCTGTCGACTGCCTGCATCGCAAAAACTTCCGTTTGCTTCTTAAGATCTGCGGCCAGATCTGCACCCGATGCACCCAGGTCTGTTTTGATGGTCGGCTTGGTCAGCGTTCCGCCTATTTTTACATTCAGGTTGATATAGTCGCTTAATTTAACAGCTATGCCCTTGCTATTCGCTTGTTGCGCCAGGTTGTTGACCAAGGCATTGCTTTGCGAACCCAGCATGCTGCGTGGTATTTTCATGCCAACGAGATAATCGATGGACTCGTTCATACCATGCATGCCGCCGATTTCCATATCAATCTCTTTTACTTTTACATAAAATGGCCTGATCAATACTTTGCCGTTGGCAAATTCAAAAAACAATTTTACGTCTTTCAGGGAGAGTCCATTCAGTTCACTCATGTTCAGCGTTTGCGCCAGTTTTTCCGCGGGAGCAAATTTTTCGAGCGCGCCTTCAACAAACAATAGGTTGCCCTTACCCGTCAGCGTGGTCATTAAGGGCGCCATGTCGCCATTCAATTTCCCATTGACAGACAATTGAGAATTAATTTTACCAGAAATATATTTGCCTACAGGCATTAATCGTTGAATAGCATTAAAGGCAAGGAATGTCTTCTGAACATCCAGTTCGCTCAGATCATAAGAAAATGAAATGTCAGGTTGCTTCTTATCCTTTTTGGTAGAATAGACCCCGTTTACCGCGATCTTTCCCTGCAATGCATCCATTTGCACATTTTTTAAAGAAACGCTTTCGTCCCTGATGATCACCGTTCCTTTCACGTTGTCGTAGTTTACCTTATCATAGATCA
>DATHGW010000694.1:0-4567 GCA_035317445.1 Puia sp. | reverse complement strand
GAGTTCAACCATGACCGGCATCACCCGATTCAAAGTAGTGGGAGCTACTGCAGACAGTTACGAATTGGAAGCTTCCTATGATAGCCTGCGTATGTCGATGAAAACGCCGATGGGTATGATGGAATACAGCTCAGGGAATACATCCCAGAAAAATGAACTGGCAACGGGGGCATTAGATGCAATGACCAATAAACATTTTACGGTCACCTTGTTAAAAAATGGGGCGGTCCGGAAAATTTCAAGTCCGGATACCTCCGGATTGAACGCCATGCTCAGAAATTTCCCTATGGCAGACGGAATCAAGAAAATGTTCCTGATGGGGCATATGAAACATTCGTTCAATGCCAAAGCCATGAAGGAAAACCTTGAAAAACTGACCGCTATTTTCCCAAATAAAAAAGTAAACCTGAATGAAGTGTGGGGAACGACGATAATGCCAGATTCCGGCACGGACAACAGCATTAAAACAAGTTATCAACTGACGGAATATAAAGGAGGGGTCGCTACGATCAAGGGGCATGCTGAATCGAAAACCGGCAGCAGCCAGAAGCAGGGCAAGGGTTTTCCGGCCATCTATGAGTTGAAAGGGAAATCAGAATCCACTTTCCAGGTAGATGCAGCAACCGGTTGGATCAGGGAAGCCGATATCAGAAATAATTTGACAGGCCATGTGCAGATTAACCAGGGTGCTGCAGCCCAAAGCGGAAAGACCATTCCAATCCAGGTGGTTGCTACCGCAAAAATTTCAAGTTATTGATCTTTCAGACGATAAACCCTGATCGGCAGGCTTTGCAAAGCGGGTAAATTGCTGGCGGGCGTGCTCAAATAAAAATAAGCCGTGGCTGATACGTCATCGGATCGGTAAAAATTGGTCCAGCCGTCGGGAACCGAGGGATCGTCCAGGCGCTTCTTGTCTTTAAACAGCAGCACTGCTGTTCCTCCATGATCCACCGTAACCGGAATCAGTGGAACATGGGCCTGCTCCAGTGCACGGATCTTATCTTTTGTATTTCCACCGATTTGCTGAAGGGTTATCCTGCATCCCGTTTCAAAAAATACAGGATCGGGTATATGATACCGGTAGTATGCCCACTGCAGGTTTTTTGCATCCGCAACAAGGCAACCTGCATAGTCATTGCTGAATACACCCTGTCCCCAGCCTGTTCCGATATAGTCCTCCGTGCCGGTACCGGCGAGTGTCGGAAAATCTTTGTCGCCATCCAGGAACATTTTCACTTCCCCCTCGCCCCACCAGGCGTCACCATAAGCGGGGTTTGCATTGATGCCGATGTTCACACCCAGAAACCGTCCCCTGCCTTGCAATGCGGGGAGCAATTCGAAATCCTTTCCGGGCGTGGTCGACGTATCGCGGTTCCAGTAGGCATGGAAATACAGGTAATCCTTTTGCCAGGTTTTCATAAGCTGAAAATCCACGTCGAAAAATATATGCGTTAGCTTTTTGCCGGATTCATTCGTGATCGTGATCTTAGCGCCTGTTTTGAACGGCATGGGAATAAAACAATTAAAGGATCTTCCTTCCGGGTCGGCAAAAACAGCATTGTGAAAAGGAAGCATCCTGGCCAATCCAACGCCAAAGAAATCGGCGAGCGGGACAGACACGGCCGGCTTGATTTCATTGTCCCAAAACATTTCCAGTTTCAATGAACGAAGCATTTCCGGACTGCGGTCGATTACGGTGATCCAGATCCTGTCGATGATGCCGGTGCCCTGTACATCCAATAATGTTCTGGAACCGACCGACTCGATCGCATCATAGGCATGCCCCTTTGCGGTCGCGTTCTCCATTCCACCCACGCCCTTTCCGCCGTTCAGGTTTTCCGGGCTGCTCCACCGGGTCGCGAAAGCATCGTTGTATTGATACCATGGATTTGTATTGACCTGCCCCTGGATATTCCTTGTAGAACAACCCCAGGTTAAAAGAACCAGCGAACAAATACTGATTACCGTTAGTTTTTTTATAGACATGAAAAGGATTTTTTTCGTGATTCAATCACCACCCGGGGAGAAATCGATCATTCGGCGACGCCCCTTCTCCGCTGATTCCTCCATCCCGTCCAGCCTTAGGCTGGACGGGAGTAGGAATGACAAGGAAGCTCAATGACTGCTGACCATAAATTCCTTCGAATTTCCCTCCTTCAATACCACGGGTTGTTTTAATTTCAGTTCGCCAAGCCCCTTGATCTCAACGGATTTCAGGGCAAGGCCTCCATTATGGACGCTGATGGTTATTTTTCCCGCCTTAACCAAAGCATTGCCCCAGGCATAACCGTTAGACCAAAAATAATTTCCCGGCGTCGCCGTCATGGAGAACTTTTGGGTGACGGCAGAATAATTGAACCGGCTGAGCGCTATAATCGTGGCCCAGCTGGCCATTGCACGGGCATAATGGTTTCCGCATTCTTCTTCATTGAAGGGATTTCTTTTAGCCCCATCATAACGGTTTCGCACATTCGTGATGACTTTGATCGCTTCTGGGACCATTCCGTCATAGATCATTTCGGTGGCGGCGGTATACTCAAGGCCGCTCCAGGCTTCGCTGCAATAGGACAGCGGAATTTTTGGCCGTCTCGCAGGATCGGGATAGGCCGTAAGTACCAGTCCGGATTCGTCGCCCATACCATAGGTTCGCATGTTATTGAACTGGTCGTCGAAAGACCGGATATAATTGTATTTCCATACGCTTTGCATAGCCTGCTTCAGGTGGTTGCTGTCGGCAAGCCATCCCAACCCGCAGATATGGGCCATATACTGTCCTGCCAACTGATCTACCAGGCAGCCTTCACCGATCTGGAAATCAGGGTGCTGAAAATCCTTGCTGCCCATACCCGAGATCAGGCCAAAAGCAATCTGATCTCTATTGGCCACAGGTTGTATTTTTTGAATATAGTATTCGTTGTTATACATGTTCGCATCCAACCATTTGCTGCCGCTGTTAAACAATTGATCACATTCCGCCTGGAAAGTTTTATCCTTCACGTAGGCGGCCATGGCTGAAGCCGCTTTCAGCGCACCGAGGTACCAGAATTCAATTTCAGGATTGGGGCCATAATATTCGATGTCCATCGTGTTGTGCTGGCATCCTTCCATCACCCCGTTTTTATCTGCATCCCATCCACCTGGAATCCAGGCAAAAGAAAGTGCTTTTTTGACCAGTGGCCAATTGGTTTTAAGAAAAGCGTCATCACCTGACAACTGCCAGTCACGGTACATTTTCATGATCGTCCCCATTTGTCCGTCAGCGGCCGCCAGTTTCCAGTTGCTGCTTTTATTGAGTGGCAGGGAAACGCGAAAGCTCATCAATCCGGTCGTATCATTCAAACCATAATGATATTCTATGTCGCGCATTTTCATGGCCAGGCTTCCGTACAGGAAGGCAGTAGCCTGTTCATAGTTCCAAACATGTGTGCAGTTGCCATAACAGGAACCGGTAGAATTGAATACGCCCTCCCAGCCAAAGAAATTTCCATCGCGGGTCCGGAATGTGGTCTGTGACCGAAGCGTACTGCTGTTGAATAAGGCCGCCTCTTTCACCACGGAAGGGTAATCGCTCTGGAGAAAAAGATTGACAAATTCGAGACTTCTATTTTCGAGCTCCTGAAGTCTTGGCAACAGTTTTTCCGCCACATCCCATGCATCGGTGCACAAGGTCGAATAATAATTTCCCACCGTGACCTTGTCGCTCCAGTCTTTGCGGTTGGGGAAATTCCAGCTGAGAAAAAAACTGACCTCCCTCCGCTCGTGAGCCGCAAGCGTAAAACGAAGGGACAGGCCTGCATGCGGAACGTCTTTTTTATCGCGGAAAACAGTATCCTTAAAAATACCGTCATCAGAAAAATCATCCCAGAGATCATTGACATCGGCATTCCAGCCTTTGGGATCCAACGCCGTGCGGTAGCTGATCTTGTACCGGTTATCGATATCCGGAGTTGTTAATGCGATGGTGCCCCAGGCGGAAGCGTCTTTGTCAACGCTGTCTGAACTCATATAAATGCCCGCCAAATGGTCCGACTGGCGGAAGACGTTCCTATTGTCCTTTGCTCCCTTGGCATAGAGGGTGCGGTCGAAATCATTGAAGTCCACGACGGAGCCATCCATGCCGATAAAATTATCGAGTGATCCGGCAACCGCCACAATAATGGCTTGATCTGTTTTATTCACGATCTCATAGCGCATCACGGCGACGGGGATTCCGCTGGATACAGCATCACAGGGGATATATGGATTGAACGTTCTGACCCTTGCGGAAATGGGCATCTGGCCGTCATCCAGATTGACCACGGCGAACGGATAAGCCGCATCGAAAGAAACGGTGCTGAACCTCGGAAATCCATTGTTGGGCGCTTCACTTCCCTGCATGCCCTGGAACTGGGAGGAGGGCACGGGACCGGCCAGCATTTTGGTTTTTTTATTGTGTGCGGCATCTTCTGTAAACACCATAAAGCACGGCGCAAGTTTGGGTGACAGGGCACCATTAAAACCCATCCCGGGTTTATTCATGATCTCCACGTCTTTCCATTGTCCATTACCGGCAATCGAAATATTCCCG
>DATHGW010000693.1:0-4708 GCA_035317445.1 Puia sp. | reverse complement strand
CATACCTTCACTGAATCTTGCATTGTAGTTTTTGTCAGTTGGAAACGATGGTTCGTTGCGCTCGATGTATATGATCAGGCGTCATTCGGTATAGAGGGCCAGCTTCTCCAGTGTTTGCACTGTGCCGGCTTCATTGTCCTCGGGCCGAATGCCCGAAGGAAGGTTCCTGAACAGGACGGTCACATTCGTGCCGCTGCCTTCGGGTTCAAAACTAATCTCCATGATCATCTCTCCTGCGAAAGCCGGATCGTCCGACTCGAAGGTAACGGCTTCAACGATTTTTTCGGATGGAGTAAGTTCCACGAACCTGGCTTTAAACCGGTCTTCATTTCCTGAAGTTTTGCCGCGCGATTCGTTCGCAGATCGCGGATAGAAAAGTGACATCTCATATCCTCCGCCTGCTCTAAGCTCAAAACGATGAACCTTTCCCGTCATCTCACCTGGTGCGAGAAAAACAGCCAGCGCCTCTGGATCCGTGAATGCATGGTAGAGCTTCTCTTGCGAAGCATTGATCCATTTCGAGTTCTGCGTGGATGAACGATGCGAATCGGACTTTTGTTGAACCTGATGATCCTGTGGCATGTTGCTGATTTGTTGAAATTATCATCAATAATCATTCCTTCCATTTGACTTCCAGCACTTTTATAAAATAGCCACCCACTACACTTCTGGCTTGAAAGCCTACCTTCCTGCCATCGGTTGTTTCGTGCCAGTCACTCAAAGGAACACGTGTAGGCGTTTCCGTACTGTACTTGTAAACCGGATCGATCAATTGCTCAAAATCATTTTGATTACTTGCCAGTACAGAGGTCCATAATATCCAATCAGACTTTGTATACGTTTTCCGGCTGTCAAGCGGTAAACCAAAATCATTTTGTTTTTTCAGATAATAAGCCACCTCTTTGTTGTAAACATCTGCCGGGAACAAATGAAGGTGCATGATTTTATCCCACACAAGATTATACTTCTGGCTCCATGTATTTTTATCGTTAAAAGTCAATGCATAATGATCACCGGCATCGGCAAGTTGTTGCCATTTAATGACCATCTCTTTTGCCATGGCCCCATATTTTTCAGCAGTTGGTTTGTCACCGAGCATCTCTGCAAGCATGGCATAGCACCCGATGCCTACAATGGCTTTTACCGACAGGTTTGCATTGCGGGCGAGATGACCCGCAAAATCATCAGTACATAACTGATTGACCGGGTCAAGGCCTTCGCTGGACAAATAGTCAACCCATTGTGTTAACGTCTTCCAGTGTTGTTTTGCATAATCTGCATTGCCCTCAGCCTTTGCAATCGCAGCAGACAGAATGATCATATTGCCCGACTCTTCAACCGGCATGCCTCCACTACCATATATCTCGCCATTGGCCATAGGATAGGTGCCCAGGTCGTGTGCAGCAAAAGACTTTGTATATTTTCCACTCTTTTCACAGAAATAAAATATGCCGTTCAACATACCCTTCATCAACGCCGGGTTGTATGCGAGGAATAATGGCGCCGAAGGATAGGTGACATCTACTGTGTTGATGCAACCATTGCTGAAATTCTCCTTGGAGAAGAACAGCAACTCTCCCTGCGGGCTTTTCACCAGTGAATGCGCTGCAAGGCATTGCCTGTATGCAGTAATGCACAATTTGGCATAGGTTTCGCCGCCTGCTGCAACTGCATCCTGGTAGATCATCTTGTTGACCGCATCGCACTTTGATAAGACAGAGGCGTAACCGGTATATGCCTGCTCTAATACTTTTTCGATGGTGACGCCCGGGCTCAGTTTCCACCAGCCTTTAAGATCCTGGTTAAAATATTGGATCTCATAAAGATTGTCGTAGCCAACCATAACCAGATGTTCCTTTTCTCTCGAGCCGGTCTTTTCAACCGGAAAAACGACATTCAGCATAAGTCCCTGGCCGGTTGTCTTATTTTTTGCAACGGAGGCATTGTTGACAAAACTGTGTATTGCAGCATCCGGTTCTGAAATGGTTTCCACTGGCTTTTGACCGGTCGGTACTGCTATATAAACATATCCCCAATCTATTCGCAGATCATCGCCTTTCTTTTTTAACACAGGTTGTTCTATCGTTCCTGCTTTTAATAATGATAAACCTCCTGCATGATATTGCTGTGCCGTTACCTGTTGTGAGGGAACGTTCACTGCCAGATTCGTAGATGCTCCAAAATAAATTTGCACATTATGTTCCGATGCATCATTTGACTTTGTTTTGAAGGACACATAAGACACCGGTCTTGAGAGGATGTCGAGATCATTGATCAGCAAGGGCGAAGTGAATGTAAGCGTAAGATCAATTGTACCGCAGGTAAACTGATAGATAGTCTGGGTGGCATTCATATCCACAGTCTTTTGATGGGCGGACAATATATTATTGCTGGTTGTGTCGGGCCCCGGTTCTTTTCCCAGAAACCTGTAAGTGGTTCCATCTACTTTGATCAACCCGATCATCGGTTGATTGGCACCTGTCCAGTGTTTGGTCGAAGACGCATTCAACTCATCAGTAAACGACCACACACTGAAATAGGGATTATGCATAAGTAGCGGATACGCCGGTGCCTTATTTACCTGGGCAAATAATGACCGACAAATGCAGAGGCAAAAAAATAATTTTATTAATCTCATATCTTTGATATTTTTTGCCTTCATAGACTTTGCCAAAGGCCCGTTGGCTGACTTATTTCATCAGCCCCAAAAATACCCTTTTAAACTATTTTTGGCAAATGAACATGGACAGGATAGTCAATCAACAAGACATCAAGACCCTCGTACTGCAGGACAAAATATTTTCTGCAATTTATAAGAAGTATGGCTCCCCGCCGGATTGGTCAAGAGAACCGGGTTTTGGTTCCTTATCGAAGATCATATTGGAGCAACAGGTCAGTCTCGCTTCGGCCAATGCGCATTTTCAGAAATTAAACGGTTACCTGGAGGAGTTTTCACCCTCCTATATTTTGCAGCTGACCGATGAGGAAATGCGCAGTTGCCAGATCAGCCGGCAGAAAGCGAAATACCTCAGGGCATTATCCACCGCCATCACGGCCGGCGAAATTGATCTGATGAAATTGTCCGGTCTCAGTGAACCGGAAATAAGAAAACAGCTGACCGGCATCAAGGGCATTGGTCATTGGACAACCGATATTTACCTGATGTTCTGTCTGCAGGCCAGGGATATTTTCCCAATAGGCGATATCGCCGTGGTGAACACCGTTAAAGAATTAAGCGATGCCAAAACAGCGGACGAAATACTTTTACTTGCCGAGGGATGGAGACCTTTACGGTCGCTTGCAGCATATTTTTTATGGCACTACTACTTAAGAAAAAGGAATAGGAGCTAACCAGCACCGTTTGCATAACTGTTGCTATTCTTTATTTTTCCGTCTTTCCCGTGGATAATGACCGCAGATTCATTGTTTCTCGCAATCTCTTTTGCTATATTCACAGCTTCCTTTTGAGTTTCTGTAATTACAGTAAACCGGTCATTCCCTTCGGCCTTCACAGCCAATCCGTTTCCGAGGGGAACAACGTGCTGATTTTTCTTGCTCATTGACTGAAAATAATAGTTAGCAAAGATATTATAAAATACTATTTTGATTAAGTCTTACCTTTTCGTTGTAAATATTTATGAACACAGCATTCTAAATAATGAAGATTCCCCCCGCCATAGCAGTCAACAAAAGCGAACAGATCATTCAGCTAACAGGCATCCTTAAAAACAGTCAATCGACAGTAGCGTCAAAAAAGATAACGGCCGGTTATGATGGCTTTATTGACAGCATCGTAAAAATCATCAGGAACAAACAGAAACAAAAACCTAATACCCTGTTCAAAACAATAGGAGCATTCGGAGCATACATTACAGAAAAAGCCGGCGCCAGTCTGAGTCTCGAATTGGAAGAGATCAGCGTTAAACTGGGTGGCAATATGCCCAACCTGGCCAATGCCCTGGGACGTTTAGGGGCAACCGTAAATTGTGTGGGTGCTTTAGGCTATCCTCAAATGCACCCGGTCTTTAAAACCCTTCCCCGAGACTGCCACCTGTATAGCTTCGCAGAGCCCGGGGCGGCTACAGCTTTTGAATTTACCGATGGCAAGATCATGTTCGCACAAATTGAGACCTTGAATCAGATGGGATGGAATAAGATCAAAAACATCATCGGCATAGATACTTTGATCCGGTTGTATCAGGAGAGTCACCTGTTTTGCCTGGTTAACTGGAGCGAAATTGACGCGTCTACGGGTATCTGGGAGGGACTTTTACAAGACGTGCTTCCGCAATATGCTATCCGCGGTGAAAAACAAATCGCCTTTTTCGATCTGTCAGACTGCTCAAAACGTAGCAATGAATCAATCAGCCACGTATTGACATTATTAACTCAATTTCAGCAATACACAAAAGTGATCCTGGGTTTAAATAAAAACGAAGCTGCAAAAATACACCGGGTCTTATTTGGAAAAAAGGCCGACAAAAATTTACAATATTTGGGAGAAGACATTTTTAAAAAACTTAACATAGATGAATTGGTCCTGCATTCTTCCAAAGAAGCCTTTGCTTTTAGTAAAGAGGGCTCCTTTGTTGCCCCAGGTTTTTTTATTAAAGACCCGGCGATGTCGACGGGCGCAGGAGATAATTTTAATGCCGGTTTTTGTATTGCCAAGCTGTTACAGCTGGACCCGGGCTTATCACTTATGTTT
>DATHGW010000692.1:0-2325 GCA_035317445.1 Puia sp. | reverse complement strand
CTATTTTACCACATTGCCCGCCTGCCAGGACTCCTCCCAAACGGGCTGTTTTGTAGGATGGCGCAGCTTCAGGGAAGGCTATGAACCCGAATTTGTGATCAGGGAAAACGGAAACTCATTTGTTACCAACCCGCTCACCTGGACTACCACTGATGAATATGCGCCGGCCAGCCTGAATCAGGGAGCCATTCTCAGCAAATTTAACGTGATGCGGGAGCATGTCGCAGATGCGCAAATACACGGAGACGTACTTTGGCTGCACAAGCCCCATTTCCCCGGCAGCTTCTTTTATAAGTCGCGCAATTACCATATCGGCGACATCAATTTGTTTTATATGAGTATCCGGCAGAATGTGCAGACAAGGATTCGATCCTTTTGGAAAAGTCATTGATTTCTTAGAACTCCGCACTCTTCGGCGTTCGGGGGAAGGGGATCACATCTCGGATATTGTTCATGCCGGTAACAAACTGCACTATTCTTTCAAATCCTAGTCCAAAACCTGCGTGGGGCACGGAACCGAACCGTCGGGTATCGAGGTACCACCACATATCTTCGAGAGGGATATTCATTTCCTTCATTCGTTCTTCCAGCCTTTCCAATCTTTCTTCTCTTTGAGAACCACCCACAATCTCACCAATACCGGGCGCCAGAATGTCCATCGCCGCAACCGTTTTACCGTCATCGTTCTGACGCATATAAAAAGCCTTGATGGTTTTGGGGTACCCTGTTACTATGACGGGCTTTTTAAAATGTTTTTCAACAAGATATCGTTCGTGCTCGCTTTGCAGATCGATACCCCAGGAAATTTCATATTTGAATTTCTTCTTTTTATAGGCGGGCGAATCCAGCAAAATATCGATGGCCTCAGTATAGCTGATCCTCGTAAATTCATTGTTGACGACAAATTCCAGTTTCTCCAGCAGGCCCATATCGGTACGTTCCGCCTGCGGTTTTTGTTTTTCTTCCTCTTCCAGGCGTTGCGCAAGGAATTCCAGGTCCTCTCCGTTATGGGTTATGACATACCTGATAATATACTTGATGAATGTCTCGGCCAGGTTCATATTGTCTTCTAGATCGTAAAACGCCATTTCGGGTTCAATCATCCAGAATTCGGCCAGATGTCTCGCAGTATTCGAATTCTCCGCCCGGAAGGTAGGTCCGAATGTATAAACCTCACTAAATGCCATGGCTGCCAGCTCCCCTTCTAACTGACCGCTTACGGTCAGGTTGGTTGCACGACCAAAAAAATCTTCTTTAAAATTCACGGATCCGTCCGCATTGCGGGGGGTGTTCTCGAAGGGAAGTGTGGTCACTTTAAACATTTCTCCTGCGCCCTCCGCATCTGAAGCAGTGACGATGGGGGTATGGAGGTAGATAAACCCTTCGTCATGAAAGAACTGGTGGACCGCAAAGGCCAGCGAATGCCTTACGCGAAAAATCGCGCCAAAAGTATTGGTGCGAAAGCGAAGATGCGCAATCTCCCTTAAAAATTCCAGACTGTGTTTCTTGGGCTGGAGTGGATATTTCTCCGCATCACTATCCCCCAGAATTTCGATGCTGCTGGCCTTCAGCTCTATTTTTTGTCCCCGGCCCAGGGAAGGCGTTACATCTCCCTTGATTTTCAGGGAAGCCCCGGTCGTAATTCTTTTCAGCAAAGCCTCTTCAAACAGGCCCAATTCGACGACGACCTGCAGGTTATTGTTGGTTGAACCATCGTTCAGGGCAATAAACTGATTATTGCGGAAAGTACGCACCCAGCCCATAACGGTCACTTCCTGGCCCGTTTGTTCGCTGGCCAGCAGGTCTTTTACTTTCACGCGGTTGTTGAACATGGTTACACTTTAAGGTTGGCAAAGATAATCACGAATTACGCTGGTCAACCCGCCCTTTTACTAAAATATTTTTTTGCATTTTTGGGTTTTTATAGTATTTTTGCATTGGAATTAAGCTGATTAGTTCTTGTCCTTTGCTCTCAGGTCATCAGTTTTAGCCATTCAGATCATCAAATTCAAAATTCATTTTCAAAACTCTTTTCAACAAAACAGATCAGCTGTTTTTGTTTAACTCTCAAGTGTTATTATGTACGACATCCTCCAATTGAACGACATGCTCGTTCCCGAACTGCTCGATATTGCTGAGCAGTTAAAAATCCCCGCTGCAAAAAAACTCGACAAACAAGACCTGGTCTATAAAATCCTCGACAAACAGGCTTTGGTTTCCAGTGAAACAAAAGGCGATCCTTCAGGTGAAAAACCCAAACGCAAAAGGATCATTAAAACTGCGACAGCGAACAGCAATGAAGAAGCTTTTGTAGACAGTGGCTAC
>DATHGW010000691.1:0-4178 GCA_035317445.1 Puia sp. | reverse complement strand
GAAAAAAACAGCGATAAGGCCGTCGGCGCCAATAAGGACGCCAAACCCGAAGACAATACCATGGAAGAAGCCAAACCAACCACTGCCTTTGCGACGGACATGGATGAAGTAGTCTTCGTGCTTCAGAAAGACGGCAGCGTGAAAAAAGTAAAAGTAAAAACAGATATCCAGGACATCAACAATATCGAGATCCGTGACGGCCTGAAAGAGGGAGATGAAGTCATTACCGGTCCATACGGAACCGTAAGTAAAATTTTGAAAGACGGTACCAAAGTATCGGTCGTTGCAAAGGATAAACTATTTGATACGAAGAAGAGTTAACTCATCCGCATATTCGCACATTAATTTTATGCGTTTTGGAATTCTTGGCAGTGGTAGCTGGGCAACGGCGCTGGCGAAAATCCTGACCGACAATAAAACAGGGATTAACTGGTGGATCAGGAATGATGCGGTGATCCGTCATTTGCAAACCCGCGGCCACAATCCACACTATCTTCATTCGGTTCATTTTGACGTTGCCCTTTTATCCCTTAGCAATAAGCTGGAGCAGGTGATTGAACAGTCAGACTGCGTCATCATCGCGATTCCTTCTGCATACATTTCCGAAACGTTTAAGGCCCTCCCAAAGAATATCTTTCAAGGAAAAAAAATTATCTCCGCGGTAAAAGGAATTTTGCCGGAACTGAACCTGTTGCTGAATGAATACCTGCGGAATGAATTTGACCTGGAGTTGAATAATTATTTCACGGTTATGGGTCCCTGTCATGCCGAAGAAGTCGCCGCCGAAAAACTTTCCTATCTCACCTTTTCGGGAACCGACGAGCAAATGGCGACGGGTATTGCGGCTTCATTTTCTACCGGGTACCTGAACACGATTGTCAACAACGATGTGTATGGCGTGCAATATGCCGCGGTGTTAAAGAATGTATATGCGCTGGGTGCAGGTATGGCGCACGGACTGGAATATGGCGATAATTTCCTGAGTGTGCTGATCGCGAATTGCGCCGACGAGATGGCCGGTTTTCTAAAGAAAGTGGGGATCAGTCATATCGAAGTGGGTATACATGATTTCGCAGACACGCTGGATCACAAAAAGATTGCGAATTATGCGGCGTCCGTTTACCTGGGAGACCTGCTGGTGACCTGCTATTCCCTTTTCAGCCGAAACCGGACCTTTGGCAATATGATCGGCAAAGGATATACGGTTAAATCGGCCCAGTTAGAACTCAACATGGTAGCAGAAGGATACAATGCCAGCAAATGCCTCTACCTGATCAATAAAAAAGTGGAAGCTGAAATGCCCATCGCCGAAACCGTCTACAAAATCCTTTGGGAACATGTCAAGGTAGAATACGGGTTCAAACAATTAGAACCGTCCCTCGTCTAAAAAACAATTCATTCAAAAAATAAATTCGCAGCAATTCCGTCAGCTAATAATTTGCCTTCCTTTGTCAGCACCAGGGCAGTATTTTTTTTATCCAGGTAACTGCCATGAATATACTTTCCCGCGTTGGCGAGTATGGTATTGCTGGTCTTGGTTCCGAATTTCTCTGCCACGTCATCCAGGTCAATCCCTTCCATCGTTCTCAAGGAGGTCATAATGTATTCATTCAACACTTGCACGGGCGTTAATGTTTCTGTCTCGAAAAGCAGTTCATCTTTTTTTAAAGATTCGATGTAGCCGCTGTTGTTGGCAATATTCCATTGTCTCGATTGCCCGTTATACGAATGAGCGGAAGGTCCCAGTCCCAGGTATTTTTTTCCTTGCCAGTAGGCGGTATTGTGCCTGCTCCGTTGACCTGGTTTTGCAAAATTGGAAATTTCGTAATGTTCATACCCCGCGGCTTCCATCCACTGCATCAACAGCAGGAACTGGCGCGCCTGGTCATCCGGGTTAACATCCGGGCTTTTTGCCAGGGCGATCATTTTGAACAAGGGCGTTTTGGGCTCAACGGTTAGTGCGTAGCAGGAAAAATGTGGAATATCAAAAGCAAGCGCCTGTTCTACATTCGATCGCCAATGTTCATCGGGGAGCGTAGGCGAGCCATAAATGAGGTCGATGCTGATATTGGTGAAACCAGCCTGCTTTGCCAGCCGGACGCTTTGGATGGCCTGCGAAGCATCGTGGGCCCGGTTCATCCACCGGAGATCCTCCTCGAAAAATGATTGCACACCGATGCTCAGCCGGTTGATGCCTGCCTGTTTCCATGAACTCAGGCTGCTGCTCAGCATATCGTCCGGATTTGCTTCCAATGTGATCTCAGCGTTTGCAGCAATGCGAAATTCCTGGTGCAATTTTTCGAGGATGACCGTCAGGTCCGCTTTCTGCAGCAGCGAAGGTGTGCCGCCGCCGAAGTAGATGGTCTCTACGGTGTTTTCATCAAGATATTCTCTCTGCAGGCTGATTTCTTTCAATAAAGCGGCAACAAAATCGTTTTTGTATGTCAACGACGTCGAAAAATGAAAATTACAATAATGGCATGCCTGTTTGCAGAAAGGAATATGAATGTAAAGGCCTGCCATATTGATTGAGTAATTTTATCGGATATTGCCTAAGTATTTCTTACCTCCCGAATGACAAAATTAAGGTTATATGTTTGTTCTGCTTTACTGCTGATGGGCGGCCTTCATGGATTTTCTCAGTACCGGTTGCAAGTGGCGCTGGTTGATAAGGATTCTCTCTTTAACCAGAAGAGTCTGGGATTGTCTTCTTCTTTTAAGGATAGGCTTGCCTGTACAGAATACATCTACCAGGTTCCCGGCCTGATGCAGGCAAAGGGGTTTACCACCGCTTCGATCGACAGCATGTATCTTGATTCCACGCGTGCTTTTGTGCGCTTATACCTGGGCGATATCTTCAGGATCGGCCGTATCAGTACAAAAAAAGAAGATGCCCTAATACTGAATGCGTCGGGATGGAGCGATAAAAAATTCTACGGCAAATCCCTGAACTTCAGGTCTGTTCAGGAAGCCCAGCAACAGATCCTCAATTGGCTTGAAGACAATGGGTATCCTTTCGCGAAAATATATCTCGACAGCATATCCCTGGATCATGCTATGTTCACGGCCAACCTGAAAATAGAGCGGGGGCCACTGTATAAAATAGACAGCATCCGGATAAATGGCTCTGCTAAAATTTCGAATGACTTCATGCAGCGGTATTTGAATATCCAGGACGGCAGCATTTACAGGAAAGAAAAATTACAGGTGATCAGCCGAAGGATCAGTGAATTGCCCTACCTGCAGGAGGAGCACACCTGGACCCTCAGTTTGCTGGGAACGGGCTCTGTGCTCAACCTCTACCTGAAGCCAAGAAAAAGCAGTCAGATCGACGTATTGGTAGGGTTTCTACCTAACAATGACCAGCTTTCCAACAAAAAATTATTGGTAACCGGGGAGGCTACTGTCAATCTTAAAAACGCCCTCGGCAACGGCGAAAGCATCGGATTGAACTGGCAACAGATCCAGGTGAAATCTCCCCGCTTAAATATCTATTTTCAACAACCTTTCATATTTAAATCGCCGTTCGGACTAAACTTTTCTTTCGACCTGTTCAAAAAAGACTCGTCCTATCTTAATATCAACGCGCTGCTCGGCGTACAGTATTCCACTTCGGCCACCAAAACAGGCACCGTTTTTATTCAGGCCAATAGTTCTAATCTGTTGACGGTAGATACCCTGCAGGTTATTGCGACGCGTAAACTACCCGCGCAGGCTGACCTGAGTTCTGTGAGTCTGGGCATCAGCTATGAATTCAACAATACCAACTATCGTTTCAATCCTTTGCGGGGAAATGAATTCCTTTTCACAGGTACGGTAGGCACAAAAAAGATAAAGAAAAGCAACTCCATAGAAAAACTGGTCGACCCTTCGGATTCCGCATTTTCATTTAACTCCCTATACGATACCCTGAAATTGAATTCTTATCAGTTCAGGCTGAAGTTGGCTGCAGCGCATTATTTTCAGTTAAGCCGGGCTTCCACGCTCCGGCTCGCCGTCAACGCTGCCGTATTTCAAAGTCCGAATACCTTCAGGAATGAGGTTTACCAGATCGGTGGATATAAATTACTAAGAGGGTTTGACGAAGAAAGTATTTTTGCATCGCAATATGCTGTAGGCACATTGGAGTACAGGTACCTGATTGCACAGAACTCATTTCTTTTTGGATTTGTGGATGG
>DATHGW010000690.1:0-2047 GCA_035317445.1 Puia sp. | reverse complement strand
GTCACGGGCAGCACACGCATGAAGAGCGGAACGGCGCAAAAGCTTGTATTAAATATGATTTCGACTACCGTGATGATTAAGATCGGCAGGGTAGAAGACAACAGCATGGTCAATATGGTGCTTACCAACAGCAAACTGGTTGATCGTGGTACAAAAATGCTGATGAAAGAGTCTGGCATGCAGGATTATGAAAAAGCAAAGGCACTGTTATTGAAGTATGGAAGTGTTAAGAAAGCAATGGAAAACAAGAAATGAAATAAATTTTTGGAGTTCGCTTTTATTCGATTGTATATTGCCAAAGTGAAATTAATGCCCGATCATGCATGACATTGAACCGTTTTATAACTGGCGGCATATTTATGTAAGTGAGGAAGATGAACGATCACCTTTTTACGGGCGATCCTATTCTGAATTTGAATTTACACACACGATCTATAATTATTATATACATCCGCAATGGGATGAATTTGGATCCAGGACCCTTTACCTGAAAGTGCTGATGGCTGATTATGAGGAAAATTATGTTATCCTTGAACTGATCGGCGAATGGAATGATGCTATTGAAAATGACATCATGAACCTGAAACGGGAGGTGACAGATAAATTCTTCGAGCAGGGCATCACCAAATTCATCCTGATCGCTGAAAACGTCCTCAATTTTCATAGCAGCGATAAGGAATATTATGAAGAATGGTTTGAAGAAGTTACCGACGAAAATGGATGGATCGTGTGCATCAACATGCCGGCTCAAACCCAGTATGATTTCACCAGGGCTAAATTGAACCGTTTTATTGAACTCATCGATCTGGAAGACTGGAGGATATATAAGCCCTTCCACCTGTTTAAGAAAATTGACCAGCAGCTCATGAACAGGCTGCAACTCTGACCAGGCAAGGGTTTCGGCTCAAAAACCTGCGTTGGCAACTGTAATTATCCTTAAAAATAAATTTTATAGTTCCGAATAAGTTTTTACTTTTGGTTGATTAACATGATTACAAACAAGGCATACCGTTATTTTTACTTTTATTTTTATTTCTACTTTACCAGTGGACCGGGAATGCTTTTGTTAAAAACCAACTAATAATCGACTTAACATAAAGACTCCCGGCCAGCAGCCGGGTTTTTTTTTGCCCAATAGCATGCAAGATGAATAAAAATGAAAAGATCGAAAAAGCCGGGAACGGACTCCCCGGAAACCCTGCCGGACCCGTATCCATTCAGGGCTTTGAAGGGAGTTTTCACCAGGTGGCCGCACAGCAATATTTCGGGAAAAATGTCGAAGTGATCCCCTGCGCCAGCTTCCGGGAAGTCATCAGGATCGCGTCTGACAAAAAGCAAAGTCAGGGTGGCGTCATGGCCATAGAGAATTCGATCGTGGGCAGCATTCTGCCCAACTATAATTTATTGCAAAAAAGCAATCTGCTGGTGGTGGGCGAAATATACCTTCAAATCAGACAGCACCTGCTGGTGAACCCCGGGGTAACGCTGGAGGATATTCGCGAAGTGCATTCACACCCGATGGCTATTCAGCAATGCCTGGAATACCTCGATAACTTCGATTGGAAGCTGGTTGAAACAGAAGATACCGCCCTGAGCGCAAAGCTCCTTCACCAGCATCACAGCAAACATGTAGCTGCCATTGCCAGCAGGCTCGCTGCAGAACTGTTCGGACTACAAGTGCTGGCGCCGAACATTCACACCATGAAGAAGAACTATACCCGGTTTCTCGTGATCCAAAGGGAAGATGCAGCGAATGAGGTTCAGGATGCCAATAAGGCCTCTGTTAATTTTCACACGGATCACTCGCAGGGAAGCCTCGCAAGGGTGCTTACCCGGGTCGCAGATGGAGGGATTAACCTGAGTAAACTTCAGTCATCTCCCATACCAGGCACTGACTGGCAATATTCTTTTCATGCCGACATGGAATTTGAAACGCTGGACCAGTTTAACCGGGTAGTCGAAAGCATCAGGCCCATCACAGCTGCATTGAAAGTATATGGGGTTTATAAGAAGGGGAAGACGGTATAGGAAACCGTTCACGATGAAC
>DATHGW010000689.1:0-3319 GCA_035317445.1 Puia sp. | reverse complement strand
TTCAAAATTATTTTTCCGGGAGGACCTCCTTCGCCATATCAAAAGCACGGCTAGTGTGGCCACAGCAAACAGCAGGGCATAGATCCAGCCAGTTCCGTTTTTTGCAACCAGAATTTCGGTTTTTCCAGCCAGGATGGTTCCGGCCCAGTAATATGGCAGCGTTTTTTGTTTCGGGGATGATCGTATGAATGCGATTTTTGCCTGTTGCAGGGCAATATCGGTTGGCAAGGCTTGGGTAAGGTATTGATAAAAGAGCTCCGTCAGCCGGTAGGTCGATGTATTTTCAACAGCCCATAAGTTGGTCAGGGCAGCTGGTATACCCAATGCAGCAAATCCCCTGTTGAAACTAAATACGCCTTCTCCCTCAAAGAGGGTCCCATTGCCGGTTTCGCATGCCGATAAAACGATGAGCCGGGTCAGGGGTTTGCGCTCCGGTATTAGTTCAGATAGAAAAAGAGATGAATCTGAAAAATAAATGACAGGCTCATGGCGCTCACTGCTGTCTGATGAATGGGTATACAGTTGAATGATCCGGAATGACGAAAACGCCCGCATAAAATTTACCTTGGTAGCGCTGTCGGCAATGAGCAACTGCGGATTAGAGAAATAAGATCCTATCCGGTTCACGGATTGATCGCTCCCGGGAAGACCCGACAATGATCCCTTTGAGGGATACCGGATGGGAGCCACACCCAGAAAGCTCCCGGATGACAGGGTTTCATTCCTGATAAAATCTGTCAGCAGGTATCGGGCAGAATAGGCATAGCTTGTGGCGTGGTCATAGAGAAAATAAACAGGCTCTTCTGCGTTACCCGAAATGACCAGTGCCTCGAATGGGAAACTGGGTCCATCAGGTGAAATAATAATCCGCCCTTTGGGCAGGTCAATTCCTTCAAAAATGAGTTGGTACAGATGCTGAGCGCTCCGAATAAATTCCGGCTGATTGCCATTGAGCAGGACGGGATCGGAAATATACGTGGTAAATCGCCGCGTGCTGCTATCCCAATCTCTTTTATTGATTTGCTTAAGAGTAGCCTTATCGGTACTGATAAGCAGGGCGTATGTTGCACTATCGCCTTCAAAAAGCTCCAGGATAGCCTGATGATCCTTCAGCAACTGCTTTCTCGTGTCCGAAATGCTGATCTGCGACGTGTCAAATGAAGCCTGGTAAAAGAGTGGGTTCTCCAGTTTCATCATCTGTCCGAGCCGGTCGAGGGATTGGCGGTTGGCTACAAGCCTTTTTTGGATTTCTACATATTGATTGGAGGAACCCGATGTCATTTCGAGTTCGCGTTCTAATTGCAATTTTTTGCGTTTAAGCTGAGCCGTCTTCAGAATATCTTCGTTCCTGCTCCTGTTTTGTTTGTTCAATTGGTTATAAAGGAGGGATGCGCGACTTTTTTCAAAAAAATAAAATGCTTCGGTTGGGCTGTTCATGAGATAGCAGGTCTTGATCGCATGTTCATACAGGCTCCTGATATCGGTCTGCCAAAAAAGCTGCGACATCATTTCAGATTGATCAGCCTTGATCTTATCCAAAAGCCGGTCACCTGATTTGTAGACATTCAATGCCGCGAGTAATGATTTTTTGCTGTGGTTTTCCTGATAAAGAGAGAGCAAGGCATCACCTTTGTCTAACACCAATTTGACGATATCTTTGGCGGTATGTTCATTGAAATAATCTTTTAGTTTGGGGATCAATCCGGTTTCGTCCATGCCTGGTTTGATGCTGCTAAAGGCCCTATGGAAATAATAAAATGCCGAATCAAAGGATTTCTTCCTGACATAGATGTTTGCAATATTACCCAGAATAGGAAATGAGTCAGATGCCGTGACATATTGCAAAGCCTGGAAATAATAAGAAAGTGCCTTGCCAGGTTGAACAATATTTTCTGCATAGATCATCCCGATCTGGTTCAGTACCTCGAAAGCGGTCGTTCGGTCACTGGTTTGTAAGTCAGCCTGATATGCTTTTTGAAAATATACGATTGCCGTTTCATATTCTGCTTTGGCCTTGTGCAAATGACCCAGCATGCTATAGATGCCGCTTACATAAATCTTATTCTTTTCCTTGGCAAACTCCAGTTTTTTGCTTTGCAGGTATTGTTCAGCATCTGCAAATCGTTTCAAAGAAAACAGTGCATTGGCTTTTGAGTAGATGAAGTAAATGATATAATCCATGCTGTCGCTGAACTTATAATACCGGTGGATAAGGGATTCGCCAAAATCGGCATATTCTGCGCAGAGATGGTAATCGCCGGTATTATAAAGATCCCGCACCCTGTTGGTGAGCACAAGGCTGGTAAAATGATAGCCCCGGTCCAGTTTCACTTCGTTGGCAATGCAGCTGTCTATGGCTTCATTTTTCTGGGAAATCAGCTTGAGGGAATCATAGTAGATCGAAAGGTAATAGTATATTTTCGCCAGTCCCTTCTTGTTGATTTCCGGACGGTCGAAATTGGCATAAACCTGATTGATGGCTTTCCTGACATATTGAATTGCAGGAACAAAATCCCCCATTCTGAAATAATCAATACTGATATTGACCTGGAGGAAGGTATAAAGGGAATCTTTGTCGAAGAAACAGGCTTTTGAATACTTCTCGTATTGAAGCAATTCATCCAACTGGTCCTTCATGCTCATAGCAGAATGCGGCAGGTAAGCTATCCTGTTCCAAAGTGAATCTTTTTGGGGGCAGGGAAAAGGCTGGGCATAGACCGCATGGGCAAAAAAAAGGAATAAGATGAAAATAACAGGTCGCATGCACAAATTTATTCACTGCCCCTTCAATTCCGTATCAATTAATTTTTTTTGCCTCCGGGTCTGCGGTGTCAAAGGTTTCAATATACTCTGCCAGGGTGACTGGCTTCGCCGTCGAATCGTTACCGCTGTGGGCCCGTAAAGCATTGTTCAACCCTACTGAGTTGGGAATGTAAACCGTTAGATGAAGCAGAGAGTCACATACTCCGCATTTGTTTATGCAGGTACAGGTAGGTGGCGGGACGTACATGATGTTTGGAGCCGGCGGAGGCGTACCGAATTCATTGTCATTGCCCACCCTTATTTGATAGGTCATGGGTTCGGCGAGCGGATTCTGCCTTGTAATAAAATATGGTTTAAAGTCCGGGTTTCCTTTTTCTCTTAGTTCATCAACTCTCCTGAGCAGGAATTTTTCAATGGTACTGATCGATGCCTCCCGGTTTTCAATGCTTGTATTGGGCTTGAATTTGACATTCAGAACGATCCAGTTTTTTGGGGTGTCCAGGCTTGCCTTGTCAGGGCTATTTTGCTTACAGGAGGTCAGCAAAAAACTAAATAG
>DATHGW010000688.1:0-3575 GCA_035317445.1 Puia sp. | reverse complement strand
TCGTCCTTTTTGATGGCAAAAACCTCGATCAGTGGAGATCGGGTAAAGATTCAAGCGCAGCCGCCGGCTGGACGGTAGCAGATGGCATCATGACCGTGAACAAAGCCGCGGGAAATATCGTGACCAAACAATCCTTTTTAGACTACCAGTTGCATATCGAATGGCGCATACCTGTCAATATCACCGGCACAGGACAGGCACGCGGCAATAGCGGGGTATTCCTCGCTTCGGTGGGAGCAGGAGACGCGGGTTATGAATTGCAGGTATTGGATTCCTACAATAACAGCACTTATGTTAACGGCCAGGCAGGAAGCATTTATAAACAGTCCGTGCCGCTCGCCAACGCCAACAGGAAACCAGGTGAATGGCAATCGTACGATGTGGTCTGGACAGCCCCTCGTTTCAACGACGATGGTTCGCTGAAAACAGCAGCCAGAGTTACGGTATTCTTCAATGGTGTGTTGGTTCAAAATAACTATACATTGACCGGCGTCACCATGTATATCGGCAAGCCATTTTATAAGAGTCATGGCGCCTCGCCCATCAAGTTGCAGGCCCATGGCGATCCCAGCGAGCCCATTAGTTATAGGAATATTTGGATCAGGCCCTTGTAGGGAGTCTGTGGTTGGAGTTGAATAGTTGAATAGTTGATAAGTTGACTTGGGAGTTCGAAAAGGCTGTCATTCCGAGCGTAGCGAGGAATCAGTCGTAAGGCGGCTTACCGTAATTGCTGATTCCTCGCTACGCTCGGAATGACAAGGCCCCAAACTCCTGACTTCCAGGTCAACTTATTAACTTATCAACCTATCAACTTATCAACTATTCAACACAAACATACACAGCTCCTTCGGGAAATTGAAAGAGCAAAACCATGAGCTTATGCTGAAGAATCTCCTGCAGGCTCACTTCATCGGGATTTATTATTTCCGGATCATTAAACCAAATGAGGTAATGATGTTTCTCGGCATAAAATGCATTGACCATGGCGGGAAATGCTTTTTGCGGTAATAATTTAGCTGTTCTGCCGGTAAAAAAATAGACTGCATCTGCCGCATTAGAATAAACCGGGTACCCCGGTCTGAACAGGCTGTCATTTTTTTGAATGAACTGAACAATCTGGTACTGTGGAACGGGGTCTTCTGTGTATCCCGGTACACCGGCATCTTTAACCCCATCATAAGTTTCATAGTCCGCGGTAAGTTGATTGTATTGCATACCGACCGCAAAAGCTATGGCGATCACCAGGATCAGAACCCGCTGCCATCCCAGCAATCGCCGGATCAACGGGGGCAACCAAAAACTGATGCTCCAGATAAACGGAATAAAAAGAGGGCTCAGTAACCGGCTGTTCAGTTGCTGATAACGGGAAACAGTAGCCGAAACAACAATGAACAAACTGTATACCAGGGAGAAACTGGTGGCGACTTTTTCATAAGAGTAGGGGTAGGACCGGTTGACGATGAACATGACTGTCAGGATAAGCAGGAAAGCAATGGCCAAAGAACCAACCACGGTTGCCACCCTGGGGTTATTTTTTTCCAGGGGAAGCCAATCGCACAATACGGATCCGTAATAAGCTATGTTATCCATCCAGGGAGTAGTCCCCTTTTGCCTCAGCCCGGTTGAAAACCCGGTTACCAGGCTGTTCCGGATCAGGTTAAGCGCAAGCAGGGAACAACTGGTTAATGTAAAGATGACCAGGTGTGCCAATCTCTTCCCCGACCTTAAATGCAAATCAAATATAATGAGTAACCCCCCGGTGCCGATGAGCGAAACGCCCGCGTAGCGCGTGACACAGGCGAGCGCTGCGACAGCAGCGGCCATCCACAATGACCTCACTGCATGCGTTTGAAAATAATGGGTCAGGCTGAGGATGTAAAAAATAACCAATACCAGGAATACAGTTTCAGACCATAGCATCGGGTACACTTCCAGTATGCAGGGGCTGAGCACAAAACAGCTCAGGATGGTCCATTTGTACCATTTGGATGGCGTAGAGAACCCATTCATCATGGAACCACTTACGTAAAGCAATAAGGCAAACAACAAACCATTCATCACCGGAGCAAATACCAGCGGATCCAGCCCTGACAAAAATGATATCGCGCTTAAAAAAAGCGGGTAGCCCAAAGGAAAATCAACCAGGGGCAACTGGTCAAATTGCACAAAACCTTTGCCGGCCAGAAAATTCCTGGCAGCGCTCAGGTACGATACAGCATCCGGCGAAACGCCAATACCGCTGTGCCGGGTGAACAGATAGATAATATAAAAACCAATTGCTCCGGCCAGAAGAGAATCTATATTCCGGCGAAGCGCGAACAGGGTGGCTTTTGATTTTATCAAGCGGTTGAGATTATGATGTTTTAGGTTGAGGAAATTTAAGACTTCTCACCGAGTTAGGCCTTTCATCACCTAAAATTTTTTCTGTGGTTCTTATCGGCTAATTTCAGGCCAAATTAACCGGGTCAAGCCAATGATAAAAGACAGGTTGTTTTTATTTTATCTTTCCCTGCTGTGCTCCATTAATCTCTGTGCCCAACCATTTGGCGGTAACCCGCCATCACTTCGATGGAGACAGGTGAACAACGACACCGTCAGGGTAATTTTTCCCACGGGGATGGAAAACCAGGCCAGGCAGGTCGCTTCGATCGCCGGCGCATTGAGCAGGGCCACTTTGTCGAGCATTGGCCCGGTCACCAACAAAATTAATATTGTATTCCAGAATCAAACCACGATTGCTAACGGCTACGTGCAGCTGGCCCCTTTTCGAAGTGAATTTGAGTTGACCCCCGACCAGAACAGTTTTGAGCTGGGCAGCCTGCCCTGGTCGCAACAGCTGGTCATTCATGAATACCGGCACGTGCAGCAATACAACAATTACCGGGTTGGTTTGTCCAAAGTTTTTTATTATCTGTTCGGCCAGAGCGGACAGGAATTGGCCAATAACCTCGCGGTTCCCAACTGGCTCTGGGAAGGCGATGCGGTGTTCCAGGAAACCCTGGTCAGCAGGCAGGGCAGGGGCCGCCTGCCGGCTTTTTTTAATGGATACCGGTCACTCTGGGCAGGACGGAAGGACTATTCATGGATGAAATTGCGTAATGGCTCTTTGAGAGACTATACCCCTGACCATTACCCGCTGGGATATATGCTCGTGGCCTATGGCCGTGAAAAATACGGTGAGGAATTCTGGAAGAATGCAAGCGGGGACGCAGCAGCCTTCAAAGGACTTTGGTACCCGCTTCAAAAGGGGATCCGGCGGTACAGCGGTTTATCTTATGATCAGTTTCGCCGGGCAGCACTCAATCATTTCAGCGAACCTCTGGTACAGGATAACCTGTATGATGCGGCCGGAAACTATGCCAGGAGTCAAAAACATTTTGTAGCCGACGAAGAATTTCCGCAGTTCACCGATTCCACCCATCTCCTTTACGTGCGCAGCAGCTACCGGCAAGTACATTCCTTTGTGATCAGGGATCTGGTCAGCCTGGAAGAAAAAAAAATCAGGATCAGATCTGTATCGCTGGACAATTATTTTTCCTACAGGAACCATCGCATCGTCTACGCGGCATACGAAC
>DATHGW010000687.1:0-2773 GCA_035317445.1 Puia sp. | reverse complement strand
GTCTCAAAAGTTGTATTATGATAGCGCAATAATCCGCCTATTCGAGGAACATTAGTGCAATTTGCATGATGTTCATTATACACAGAATATTGGATATTGGATTTAAAGGTAGCATTATTGAATTCATCAACTGCGCCAATCTCTTGCCCATCCGTATCGAGTATCACATGGCTTCGGATCGCAAACTTCCGATATACTTTTTGATAAAAAGGTATGTTGTTAACTGTGCCACAGCTAACAATGAAAATGTCTTTTGTTGGATTTAATTTTTGCAATACACCTCTGACGACTATTTCTTCCGTTGGTCCTTCAACGAGCAAAACTTCATCAGCATAAAAAGATTCACAAATATATGGGTTAAAACGCAAGACCTCATGTTCTGACCCCCAATAAACTGGACAGTTTTCTAAAGGTAGTTCAGTAGTTTTTCATTTTCAAAAGGGACCGGATTATAATTTTTGAACACGTGGTTGGGGGCTTGCCTTTTCAATGCGCCATGCCTTCTTTTTTCATTGTACCATTCGTAATATCGATCAATGACCATTTGCGCGTGGTAGATGGAATCAAATTCATAACGGTCGATCACTTCCCGTTGGAGGTTAGAGTGGAATGCTTCGATGTATGCGTTGTCTTCCGGCGTAGCTACATGCGAGAACTCCTGGTATATGCCCTTTTCCTTCAGATATTCCCTGACGACCTGGGCAATGAACTGGGAACCATTGTCATTCCTGATCGACATGCCCTCAGCTTTGTATTCGAGCAGCATGAGCGATAGCATCAAAAGGACATCACCTTTTTTGATATGGCTCCGCAGCAGGTAGATCAATACTTTTCTGCTGTAGATGTCTATAACCGTCAATAGAAGCACATTTCTGCCCGTCCCGTGAATATACACATACTTTATATCCATCGACAGATACTGCAAAGGCCTTTCCGGCTTTAGGCTCCTGAAGCGTATAAAATCCCGCTTAAATGGTATCGGTCTGATCCTGGCCCCATATAGCAATTTGGACTCTTTCATTAGCCTATATACCTTTTTGTGGTTGATCATCCAACCCAGGTCCCGGAGCTCAGCTGTCATATTTTTATACCCGTAGCAGCAAAACTCCTGGGACAGCACCTTCTCGATTTGTTGGATGACTATCCTGTTCTCAACCATTTCTCCGTGTTCATTGACGCTGTGGGTAGTTGGCCTTACCCCTTTCGGACTGCCAGAGCGCTTGTAATAAAAGCTACTGGCAGCCAATCCGGCCCATTGCAATAGACTTCGAACCGGGATGCTCCGCAAGGAATACGTTTTCACGAGCCCTTGAGCCTCCGCTCGTACGCCTCGTTTTTTTTTAATAGCTCCGTTTTGAACTCCAGTTCGAGCGCCTGGTTTCCAATGATCTTTTTAAGCCGGGCATTCTCTTCTTGCAATGCCCTCAGTTCCGGATCCACCTTGTGGTACTGCGGCTTCAAAGAAGACGAACCACCCTGGTCAAACTGGCGTTTCCACCTGAGAAAAACAGAGTTAGAAAGATTGTGCTTGCGAAGGGTCTGAACAACCCCGACCTGATCAGCTTCCTGGATGATTTGAAGCTTCTGTTCCACAGAAAAGCTTCTGCGTTGTTTTGCCATAATACCCTAAATTTAAGTGACTAAATTGATTTAATAATTTAGTCCAGCCATTTAGGGGGTCAGAACATTATCCTACAATGGTTTTTAATGCTATGTTTTATGAAAAAATGCTTTTTTGATACGTTACCTACAATTTTCAAGCATAGATTTGGTCAAAATAGGAGTCAAAAAAAGAAAGGAGAAAGTAATGATAAAAAAAAGAATCACAAGCGCTTTCGTACAGGTTTGATTAATTATAATGGGAGGAGGTGATTTTACTATTTTCTTTGAAATCCCTGACTTGATAAAGATGAAATAATTGATAGCAAGTAGTACCACGCCTATAGCAATCATCGGCCATGTCGAAAAAAAATAGCAAAAAAAATGAGCAAAAATTATTTGGACGATAAATTCCAATAATAATGATTGTGAAAAACTCAGGGCAAAAACAGTCATTGCGTGTGGTTCATCGTCAACTTTTTTATAAAAGGAAAAATAATAAAAATAAAGTATTTTAATAATTTTCATTTTTAGCCAATTGATTTACTCAAATTATTGATCTAATAGCCATATTTCATTAACCTATAGGGATACCAATAGTTCTCTTTAAAATCCTTATACCAATCGGTTTTACTTATGGCCCTACCTAATTCCCAACCAATGCCTATGTATGAACCGCCTGGTCCCAACGTTGAATAACCGTTTACTGCCTGTTCAATTGCTAATTGAGTAGCTCCCATCTCTCCATTCCGATATTGCTGATAAAGATCCCTAGCATTATACAAGCCAATTCCTCTTCCTGCCCATTTAAGACCGGTGCTTATTCCTTTGGAAAGCCCCTTGCTAACATATTGACTACCCCTGAATGCCTTGCTATACGTTTTAAACTTCTGAATACTAAACCAAGTCTCCTTATTTAAGAATTTTTCTTTCCCGGCATCTGCCAAAGCGCCTAAAAAAGCCAATCCAACGCTTTTTATCGTTTCTTCATTTTCCTTTTTCTGTGCGGCAGCAGCCTCCTTGGCATTATCGCTATTAGGTTTAGGTTTTTTATCTCCACCTCCCGCTCCATTACCTCCGCTTACAACCGGCTCCCCACCTCCTAAATCTACCGCAACTTGTCCATTTGTCCCTTCTGTTACAGAGACCGATATGTCTCCATTAATTTTTAAAA
>DATHGW010000686.1:0-4483 GCA_035317445.1 Puia sp. | reverse complement strand
CAACATGCCTGGCCGACCTGATCTTATCCTTGTTTAATTCGGGCAATCCGTAGACCACTGGTTGTCCACTGATCGTTGCCAACAGACCGTTTTGCTCCAGGCGAAAATCCTGCGACAGGTCAATAATCCTTACCTGATCGCCAATTCGGTTTTGATCCAGGAATTTTTTTGCTTCACCATGACCAACGCATAAAAAAAGCACATCGATTCCACCATAATCTATATCGCCGGAATTAAATTCCAGTTCCGTTTCTCCGACCAGGTCCGCATGAACAGCGTAGATGGGTTTGCCTGCATTGCTGCTGCTGTTGACAAATACTATATCTGCCAGTGGATGATTGATCAGTATCCTGATCAATTCGCCTCCGGTATAACCTGCGCCACCGATAATGCCGATTTTTATTTTTTCCATACTAAGCCAGATTATGCCGGTCGTTTGTTGTCGAAGGCTGGGAACACAAAAGAAACTGAAGCGATACCATTCATTGCAGGTCTGTATTTACTTTGTGATAAATCGCTGACTGGTTGCCGAAAATTTTGGCAAAGCCCCTGACATCATCTCCGGACCATCCTGTATTCATTTCACCATAAGAACCAAATTTGCTGCTCATCAGGTCATGCGCGCTTTCAATTCCCGTCACGGTAAACCGGTAGGGCTGCATGGTGACAAAAACTTTACCCGATACGGTGGATTGGGTGTCCTGGAGGAATTTTTCAATATTCCGCATGGTCGGATCCAGCATTTGTCACTCGTGTAGCCAATTGCCATACCAGGTGCTGAGCTGATCCTTCCAGTAGAGTTGCCATTTGGTCAGCACGTGTTTTTCCAGCAAATGGTGCGCCTTGATGATCATGACCGGCGCTGCAGCCTCAAATCCAACCCGGCCTTTGATGCCAATAATGGTATCGCCGACATGAATGTCCCTTCCGATGCCAAAAGGCTGTGCAATGGATTGCAAATATTGAATGGCCTCCACGGGATGCGAAAAGGATTTCCCATTCAGGCCCCGCAATTCGCCCTGTTCAAATTCCAGCGTAATGTGTTCGGTATCCTGTTTTGTACAGGGCGTGGGCCACGCGTCTTCGGGCAAATATTCATTGGAGGTAAGCGTTTCCTTTCCGCCTACAGATGTTCCCCACAATCCTTTATTGATACTGTATCTGGCTTTTTCAGCATTCATGAGAATCCCGTGTTCATGGAGAAAGGCAATTTCCTGATCGCGGCTCAGGCTGAGATCGCGGATCGGTGTGAGGATATCCACCCCCGGCAACATGCTTTGGAAGACCATGTCAAACCGCACCTGGTCATTGCCTGCACCTGTACTGCCATGGGCAACATAAGCAGCGCCCGTCTTTTGAACATGTTTTGCCACCGCGATCGCCTGTACCATTCTTTCTGCGCTTACACTCAGGGGATAGGTCGCATTTTTCAGTACATTACCAAAAACCAGGTATTTGATACAGCTTTCGTAATACTCCCTTGTCACATCAACGCACGTAAAGGAAGCCACGCCCAGTTTTTTGGCTCTTGCTTCGATCCTGCCGATTTCTTCCTTGCTGAAACCGCCGGTGTTGACAGTAAGTGCATGCACTTCCAGGTTTTTGATCTTTTGGAGGTAGATGGCGCAATAGGTAGTGTCCAACCCACCGCTGTATGCAAGAACAATCTTGTTATTCATCTTAACTATTTTCCCGGTTAGAAATTAAAAAAGAAATGGAATAATGATTTCGCTTTAACGGTTCCGCCTCCATTGCCTGTTTTTTCTTTTTCTTTCTTCATGAATGGTTTCAGCAGTTTCCACTGCTTGATTTTCATGAACCGCTCGTAGAGTTTACTGTGTTGGGTAAAATCTTCGGCAGTTTCTTCGGGCTTAAAATGGTCTTTGGGATCATAGAGCATGGCGGTACACATACAGTTTTTTCGCTCCTTGCTCATGAGGATCTCATAGTTTACACAACTCTTGCAACCGGCCCAGAAGGCTTCATCCTGCGTAAGTTCGGAATAGGTTACCGGTTCATATCCGAGTTCGGAGTTGATCTTCATCACAGCAAGGCCTGTAGTGAGGCCAAAAATCTTGGCTTCGGGATACAAGGTCTTACTCAATTCGAATATTTTCTTCTTGATTTTCTTTGCCAGCCCGCTTTTACGAAAAGCGGGTGCCACGATCAATCCTGAATTGGCGACGTATTCCCCATGGCTCCAGGTTTCGATATAGCAGAAGCCGGCCCAGATGCCGTCTTTGGTAAATGCAATGACGGATTTGCCTTCGCGCATTTTATCTTTGATGTACTCAGGGCTTCTCTTGGCAATGCCTGTTCCCCGGGCCATGGCGGAAGATTCCATTTCATTACAAATGAGTTGCGCGAAATCCTGGTGATCTTGATTAGCGATCAGTATCTGAAATTCGTGTTGCTCGTTTTCCATTGATTTGTTGTGAATAAGATAAATAGATGTCAATGAATTGATCATTGAAGAAAGACACGATCCGTATTTTGACGGGATTCATAGTTCCGATATAACAGGGGCTACTATGATGCAGTAGTATCAACGTCGTACCCAAAAGGGGATGGGACGAACAGAAAAAATAACGCTGGGAGGCGCTACAAAAAACCCACGCTGATGAAAGGCGTGCAATACCACTCTGGCGATCAGTGATATGGGTGAGTTTTTTTTCATTGAACAAATAGATGAATTGATCTAAATATTTTGACCCTACAAAGAAAAACAATTTTTTAGATGATAAGCCATTTTTATAATAAAAATTTGGACAAATCCATTAAAAGAAGGTTAAAATCGGGATTTGGCAGGTCAGTTTGCGTCGTTCAGGCCTTGATGGGAGCGGCATGAACCGCTGCCGCGATCTCCCTGATGAGTGCCGGATCTTTTTCAATCGCGTTGCCTACTACAATTAAATCGGCACCGGCTTTACAGTTGCTGTAAGCCTTTTCGGGGTCTTTGATACCGCCGCCGATGACGAGGGGTATCTGGATGCACCCGGACACCATGGAGATCATTTCTTCACTGACAGCCCTTTTTGCGCCACTGCCTGCATCCATATAAACGAGCTTCATACCCAGCATTTCACCAGCCATCGCCGTGCACATGGCAATCTCGTTCTTATCTGCCGGAACAGGCGCCGCGTTGCTGATATAGGAAACGGTCGTGGGCGCGCCCCCATCAATGACGATATACCCGGTGGAAATGATTTCCAATCCACTTTGTTTGACAAAAGGGGCAGAAATAACATGTTGTCCGATCAGAAGTTCGGGATTGCGCCCGGAAATCAGCGAGAGATACAACAATCCATCTGCATATTTGGTTATTTGAGAGGGTGTTCCGGGAAAAAGAATAACCGGGATTGAACAATCCTTCTTGATCTCCTGCACGACCTGGTCGAGGTGATTCGATATAATCAGGCTGCCACCCACCAATAAATAGTCAACACCTGATGCAACAGCCAGCCGGATCAGTTCATTGATACGGCGCGCGTCCACCTTGTCTGGGTCGATCAGGACAGCAAAGGATTTTTGTCCTCTTTTTTTCTTTGATAAGATCGACTGATAAATAAGCTCTTGCATTAGAAGATGGGTGTTGATATCCCTACAAAAATGCAAAAACTTTTTGTGTTTAAGTGATCTAATTTTTTTTTTGGTCACTTCCAAAAAAAACTTCTCCAGAGAAAGGCTTGCAGGTGTGCATAAATCCAATAAACCAGTACCCGTCTATGCTTCAAAATTTATCAACCTTTTTTTCCACACATGTGGACATCTACCCATCGGAAATATCAAAACGAAAAAATACTTTCGTTTTACCGCGCTGGTAACAATTCCTTAACAACACTAAAGTATTCTAACCATATGTCAAATCATAAGCAACCTAACAAAGGCTTACCGTTCCCCCGTCGCTTCACCAAAGACGGAGTGGATGTATTCAGCCAGTTTGAATACGATTATCGTACTTCAGTTATCCGTAATCCTTCGGGAGAGGTGGTATTTGAAATGAACAATGTGGAAGTACCGAAGCAGTGGAGCCAGATTGCTACCGATATTCTTGCACAAAAATATTTCAGGAAAGCGGGCGTTCCCCAGGCCGATGGCTCGCTGAGCCGGGAAACTTCGGTAAAACAGGTAGTGCACCGCATGGCGAATTGCTGGAAAGCCTGGGGTGAGCGGTATGGTTATTTTGCTTCTGAAAATGACGCCGATGTATTTTATGAGGAGCTGGTCTATGGGATGCTCAACCAATCCTGTGCGCCCAATAGCCCGCAGTGGTTCAATACGGGCCTCTATGAAAGTTATGCCATAAAAGGAAAACCGCAGGGGCATTATTATGTTGACGCGGTTGACGGAGTACTGAAAAAATCAACTTCGGCTTACGAACGTCCTCAACCTCATGCTTGTTTTATTTTGAGCGTCGAAGACGACCTGGTTAATGACGGAGGCATCATGGATCTTTGGCTCCGGGAAGCCAGAATTTTTAAAT
>DATHGW010000685.1:0-6458 GCA_035317445.1 Puia sp. | reverse complement strand
GTGTAGCTACAGGAGAAGTAAAAGTGCCTTCACAATTCCTCAAGGCTGGGTTTAGCGTTTGCGATCATGATCAGTGCAAATCCAATATGCTCTTGTACATCCTTCAGCATTTTGGGATCAATGTCAACAATGCCATTGCAGTTGGTGATGGCGAAAATGATGTCTGCATGGTAAAAATTGCCGGGCGTGGGATTTCTTTTAACTCCACCAGCCAACGGATTGACCACATCGCTGACCACATTGTCAAAGATCAGTCGCTCAAGCCTGTGCTGGAGATCGCTCCGTGAGGGCGAATTCTTTGTCGCTTTTCAAAAGAAACAATAACTTAGAAGATTAATTACCCACATCATTTAAAATCATTATTAACATGGGCACTTCACGCAGAAAATTTTTAAAGACCAGCGCCTTAACGATGGCTGCCAGTACATTTTTATCAAAAGACATGTTTGCCGCATTCGCTGCAAAGGAAGAATACCTGGGCATTCAATTGTATTCCGTTCGTGCCGATATGGGCAAGGATGCACTTGGGACGCTGAAGGAATTGTCCAGGATCGGTTACAAATATGTGGAACATGCAAATTATGCTGACCGGAAGTTTTACAAATATTCGCCGATGGATTTTAAAAAAGTACTTGACGACAACGGGCTAAAGATGTATAGCGGTCACACCGTGATGGGAAGCAAGCATTGGGATGCGACTAAGAACGATTTTACAGATGCATGGAAATATACCGTTGAAGATGCAGCCACTGTGGGGCAGCGTTTCGTCATTAGCCCGTGGCTGGATGACAGTATGCGCAAGAACATGGATGATTTTAAGAAGTATATGGATGTGTTCAATAAAAGTGGTGAACTCTGTAAAAAATCCGGAATGAAATTCGGTTACCACAACCATGATTTTGAATTTACCACTATATTGGAAGGCAAGAAATTATTCGACCTGATCCTGGCGAACACGGATCCTTCCCTGGTGGCGCAGCAATTGGATATTGGTAACCTGTACAATGGAGGTGTTGTAGCCATTGATATTGTCAACCAAAATCCCGGAAGGTTTGAAATGATGCATGTTAAAGACGAAATCAAGAACAGTACTCCGGGAAGCAATGAGAAATACGAAAGCACGATCCTTGGCAAGGGCATAGTCAATACAAAAAATGTCATTGACACGGGCCGCAAGAATGGCACGACCTATTTTGTCATTGAACAGGAATCGTACCAGGGCATGAAGCCGCTGGATTGTGCAAAAGAGGATTATGAGATCATGAAGAAATGGAATTATTGATCGCGCTTACTATCCCTTTCTATACCTGCAGATCCCCGGAGCGATGATCCGGGGATTTTTGTTTTGTGGCTGAAGGCGAGTAGTGAGTGGCGAGTGACTAGTAGGAAATAGAAAGTAGAGAGTAGAAAATAGGAAGAGAGGAATCTCGCCAGCCTTTTCCTACTCTCTATTTTCTATTTCCTATTTTCTACTAGCCACTCACTACTCGCCTTCCGCCACTTGCCTAACTCGTGCTGATCATCTCCGCCGACTGTTCCTCAATGGCTTCTATGCTCGCCCGGTACCGTATTGCGCGGCTTCCGATGATCAGGATGGTAAAGCTCGTTAATGCGCAAAAGGCGATGACCCCGGTCATGGGAAGGGCAGTTTGGTTGTTCAGAAAACTCACGGTTGCTGAGATCAGCGCACCGATGCTCATTTGAATTCCTCCCATTAAAGCAGAGGCAGTACCTGCATGATGGGTGAACGGCGCCAGCGACAGGGCAGATGAGTTGGGAAAAGTAAATCCCTGGCAACACAAAAAAATGAAGATGAAAAAAATAGTGCTGAACAATTCAAGCCAGCCAAACAATGTGCCTGCAAAAAGCAGCAATCCGGTAATCGATTGACAAAGCAAGGCAACCCTGATGATCTGTTCACTCTTGTAGGTCTTCAAAAGAACACTGTTAAGCTGGCTCGCGCCGATCAGGCCCATGGCAATCAATGCGAAGATCCACCCATACTGCTTTTCGCTCACCCTGAATAATTGCATGAATACATAGGGCGAACCGGCAATATATGCATAAAGTCCCGCCGACGCCATTGACCCCGTAAACACATAAGTATAAAACTGCGGTTCTTTGAAAACAGCCATAAAATTGCGGGCGATGGGTTTGGGCCTGAGGGAATAATCGGGGTTGGGTTTTCGGGTTTCTGGCAACTTATAATGAACTGCCACGAGGATGAAGGCAGAAAGAACGGTGAGCGCCACAAATATGAATTGCCATCCAAGCGTAGCCGTTATATAACCCCCAAGTGTAGGGGCAATAATGGGAGAGACCCCAACCACGAGCATCAGCAAAGAAAAGATTTTGGCATTGTCTTTTACCGGAAACAAATCCCTGACCATCGCCCTGGATGCCACGATACCCACGCAGGCGCCCATCGCCTGTAAAAGGCGCAACAATATAAGCGCGTTGGCCGAGAAAGCCAGTGCGCAGCCCGCCGAGGCAATAAGGTATACGGTCAATCCATAATAAAGCGGTTTCTTCCTCCCGAACCGGTCCAATAAAGGCCCATACAGAAGCTGGCCAGCTGAAATCCCGATGAAAAAGCTGGACAAAGACAAGGTAACGTGTGCGACCGTAGTATGAAGATCGGCTGCAATGGCTGGAAATCCCGGCAGATACATGTCTATTGAAAACGGACCGATGGCCGATAAAAGACCGAGCAGTATTATGGTGAAGAAGTTGTTTTTATTTTGAACAGACACTTTTGTGTGTTGATTGGTTGATAAGTTGACTTGTTATTATCTTTATGGTCGCTGATAAAATTGGAAATATGGCGAAAATTAATTAATTTATCTGTCAACTACTCAACTTATCAACTAACCCAAATGCCCGTATTCAAAACAACTCTCTACACCACCTGCCTCATACTCGCTGTACATTTCATTTCAGACCAGGATAAAGGCGGCTGGGTTTCTTTATTTAACGGCAGGGATCTCGCGGGCTGGGATACTTATCTCGGTCCGGCCTTTGATGATCATGGGAATAAATTGAATGAACTGCCATCTGGGTTGAACAACGATCCCAAACATGTTTTTTCTGTGGTGGAGGATGGGGGAGAAAAAGTAATCAGGATCTCGGGCGAGCAGTTCGGTGGCATTTCAACATCGAAGGAATATGAAAATTATCATTTGCAGCTTCAGTTTAAATGGGGAAACCTTACCTGGGGACCGAAGAAAAATAAAAAGAAAGACAGTGGCCTGCTATATCATTGCGTAGGACCGCATGGTGCCGATTTTGGATTCTGGATGCGCTCACAGGAGTTCCAGATTGAAGAAACCAATTGCGGTGATTATTGGGGCGTGGCCGGTGGAATAGCAGATGTTCCAGCCATCAAAAAATCAGACAGTGAGTACGTTTATCAACCGGCAGGAGATTGGTACACATTCCAGGCGCATGGTAAAATTGGAAGACATTGCATCAAAGGATCAGATGCAGAAAAACCTGCGGGGGCCTGGAATACGCTGGACCTGTATGTTCACGGAGACACGAGCGTACACGTTATTAATGGCAAGCTGATGATGATTTTATACCGTTCCAGTCAGATGGACAATGAGCAGCGGATTCCGCTTACAAAAGGAAAACTCCAGATCCAATCTGAAGGAGCTGAAGTTTACTATAAGAATTTACGAATCAAACCGATTTCCTCAATTCCGGCCGGGTTGAAAAGTTGATTAATTGACTAGTTAAGAAAACAACCAGTCAACCTATCAACTATTCAACCAATCAACTTATCAACTAATACCTATAATGGTCTGCCTTAAACGGACCTGACTTCGGAATGCCGAGGTATTCACTCTGGACATCGGTCAATTCATCCAATACCACGCCGATCTTGGCAAGGTGCAGGCGGGCTACTTTTTCATCCAGATGTTTGGGCAACACAAATACTTTGTTCTCGTAATTCTTGTGATTGTTCCACAATTCGATTTGAGCCAGGGTTTGGTTGGTAAATGAATTGCTCATCACAAAACTTGGATGGCCAGTGGCGCATCCCAGGTTCACCAGGCGTCCTTCAGCAAGAATGATCACATCCTTTCCATCGATATTGTAAATATCTACCTGCGGTTTAACAGTATCCTTGGTTTGTCCGTACCGACTGTTCAACCAGGCCATGTCAATTTCGATATCGAAATGCCCGATATTACAAACGATGGCTTTATCTTTCAGCAACCTGAAATGTTTTTCGGTAATCAGGTCGCGGCACCCGGAAGCCGTGACAACAATATCAGCTTCTTTAACCGCATCGATCATTTTCTTTACTTCAAAACCATCCATAGCGGCCTGCAGTGCGCAGATCGGGTCAATTTCGGTCACGATCACGCGACAACCCGCACCCTGCAATGATTGAGCGGAACCTTTACCCACATCACCATATCCGCCCACGACGGCGATTTTTCCGGCCAGCATAACATCTGTAGCACGGCGAATGGCATCAACCAGGCTCTCTTTGCAGCCATACTTGTTGTCGAATTTCGATTTGGTCACAGAATCATTTACATTGATTGCAGGAACAGGCAATGTTCCCTTAACCACTCTTTCGTATAAACGATGAACACCAGTTGTTGTTTCTTCTGAAATGCCTTTCAGGTGCTGAACCAGTTCAGGATAAGTGTCCAGCACGATATTCGTAAGGTCACCGCCATCATCGAGGATCATGTTCAGCGGACGATCGGTGCTGCCAAAAAACAGGGTTTGTTCAATACACCAATCAGCCTCTTCGAGCGTCTGTCCCTTCCAGGCAAATACGCCGATGCCTGCTGCTGCAATGGCCGCTGCGGCATGATCCTGCGTGGAAAAAATATTACAGGAACTCCAGCGAACTTCCGCGCCGAGCTCAATCAGGGTCTCTATCAAAACGGCGGTTTGGATGGTCATGTGAAGGCATCCGGCAATGCGTGCACCCTTCAGTGGTTTAAGCTTGCCATATTCTGCGCGCAGCGCCATCAGTCCCGGCATTTCTGCTTCGGCCAGCCTGATTTCTTTGCGACCCCAGGCAGCGAGGCTCATGTCCTTCACTTTGTGTGAAAGGTTAAGATCAATGGTCGATTTTGTCGTGGTTGACATGATTTTTATTTTTTAATAGGTGATTTGGAAAGCATGGTTCAATTCAATCACAAATGTAGCGCGATAGAACAAAATATCAGTAAATTTAACAAATTTTAGAATAAAATGGATGTGATTCGTATTTTTAAAGAACAAATAAGCAATAAACCATGGAAAAACAACAGCAAACAGAATATTCCGCGGAACAGCCGGTCATGCTCGACGAAAAAGACCGGGCCATTTTAAGGCTGCTCCAGGAAAACGCCAAAGCCACGGTAAGGGAGATTGCAACCAAAGTTCATCTTAGTGCTACGCCTGTGCATGAACGCATCAAGCGGATGGAAGATACTGGAGTCATCAGCCAATACGCCGCCCTGGTAAATCCCTCGAAGGTAAAAAAGGGATTGATGGTTATATGTTATGTATCCCTGAAGGAACACAATAAGAAATCAGGATCAAAATTTGTCCGCACCATGCACGAACTCCAGGAAGTCGTCGAATGTTATAATATTTCGGGCGAATATGATTTCATGCTGAAGGTCGTGGTGGAAAATATGGATGCCTATTACGATTTCCATGTCAATAAACTGGGACAGGTGGAAAACCTGGGCCGCCTTCAAAGTACATTTGTTATGGGCGTGATCAAACATACGCAACCCCTGATCGATTAATTGGGATTTTGCTGTGGGTAATTTGTAAATTGCTCTTGTCCATCATTGGCTAATTCAAAAAAGCAAATCAATATGCATACCTACGATACCGTAACCGAGGCTGTTAATGGGCTAAAAAAAAGAGGATTTACCATCGACTTCAACCTTGAAGCTGACCACATCAGGTGTCCGGAAAGACAACTTAGCCTGTCGCCGTCTGAATTTGAAATTGCAGAAGTCTACCGCTTTGAAGGCAATAGTGATCCCGCAGACGAAGCCGTTGTTTATGCGATTGAATCGAAACACGGAGAAAAAGGAATCCTGGTGGATGGCTTCGGCGTCTCAGCAGATGCCGTCAGTGCAGAGATGATTGAAAAACTAAGCAGAAAACGCTGATGTTAATTCTTCTTGAACTGCCATGATACAAAACAACCTGCTGCTCGTCCTGGCATGCTATTCGTAGTGTCCATGCTGTCCATGCTGTCCATGCTCAGCGCCCTTGTCGCTTCACAATTCCTGCGACTACTTTATCGATGGACAGGGTGACCGTTTCTTCCGAAAAAGCATCCCATGGAATAAACCGAAAAGTCTCGGTTTCACCGGTCGCCTTATAAACTGTCATTTCCCGCTCATCAAAATCAAAAGGCTTTTGACGAAGCGGCGCTTTGATCGGTTCAAGCGCATGTGCTGCATAATAAATTGAAATGATCTGAT
>DATHGW010000684.1:0-6242 GCA_035317445.1 Puia sp. | reverse complement strand
GACAAAAAGAGATAGCACATATGGCCTGAGCACAGCATATCCTTCAATAGCTACATTCATGAAAGCTGGCGGTTATGAAACTGCACTTATCGGGAAATGGCATTTGGGTTTTCTTCCGCAGTATAGCCCTAATCGAAATGGATTTGACTATTTTTTCGGCTTTCACAGTGGTGCGGCTGATTATATATCCCACAAAGGCGATGGGGGAACAAGTGACTTATATGAAAATGATCAACCGGTACACCAGGAAGGTTATCTGACGGATTTGTTTGCTCAAAAAGCAGTTGCGTTCATTAAGCAGAAACACGGTAAACCCTTTTTCCTGACTCTTACATTTAATGCTCCTCATTGGCCCTGGGAGGGACCTACGGACAAAGCTTATGCAGATTCGATTGATTACAGAAAAGGCGGTTCTCCGGCGATATATGCTGCGATCATGAAAAGCCTGGACGATGCCGTAGGAAGTATCATGAAGACTTTGGATGATGAGCAACTGTCAAACCAAACCATCGTGATTTTCACCAACGACAACGGGGGAGAAAGATATTCAGATAATGGCGGTCTTGCAAAAGGCAAAATGTCATTGTGGGAAGGCGGAATACGGGTACCTGCATTTGTGAGATGGCCAGGTAAGATAGCTGCAGGTATCACTACACAACAGGTTGCTGTTACGATGGACTGGACCGCCACTATTTTGGCAGCAGCGAGCGCCAAAGCTCATAAGGATTTTCCTTTAGATGGCATAGACCTGATGCCCGTTTGTACCGGGAAAGGAAAAATAGTAGAGCGGACGATTTTTTGGCGAACATTTCAACGCAGTAAGCAAAAAGCCATTAGGAGGGGAAAATGGAAATACCTGCAGGACGAACAAGGAGAATACCTGTTTGACCTGGATGCTGATCAGGGAGAGAACAATGATCGTAAGGCAAAGGATGCGGCCGTTTTTAATGATTTAAAGCAAACCTATGCTCAATGGGAAATGGGCCTCCTGAAGCCGGTTCTGTAAAGGCTTGAAATACAATGCATCTTAAATCCGGCTTGTAGAAAAAGGTTCAAAGGCCTATAAAAAAGAGAGCAAAGACAGAGCTCATACAGGCGTTGCCTGAGTTTGGTCTCGGCTTGGTCTCTGTTTGGTCTCTGTTTGGTCTGCGTTTGTCTGCGTTAAGGACCGACTATTTGGGGCTCAAATTCAACAGCCAAAGCTTATTCTGAGCGAAGGCTGTCCTTGCCAGCCGAAGCTCGCTACTGCGAGCGTAGGCTGGTGACCGGGTTGGCAATCGCTGCCATAATGGCCTGAAAACTTACAATGATTAAAAATCAGCCGAATACAACATTTTGAACCACCGAGGCCGTGCGATTTGATGCTGCTGAGGAGCAGCTGATCGTTAACAATTTGTCAATGCCATGGCTCATTTCAATTGACAATCCGTGGCATTCGTTTTGCAAATGCCAATATTCGTGAAATTTTGTTCAGGGCTGTCGCTCAAAAGATTTTGTCGCGGCATTAAGCTTTAACCAGATTTCACGGTCAAAATTTTTACTATTTAAAGCAAAAACTTATGAACCAACGTTTTTCAAAAATCGCCATTTTATCCCTTATTGTATTGGCTGTTTCTTTTTCAGCCTCTGCTCAGGTTTATGTCAGAGTTCGTCCGGTTCCGCCGGTTATCGTTAGAACGGCTCCTCCCAGCCCTGCACATGTTTGGATTGATGAAGAATGGGAACCCCGGGGTGGAACTTATGTTTATGCAGGTGGCCATTGGGCAGCTCCTCCACATCATGGTTATAGATGGGTTCCCGGTCACTGGAAACGCCATGAAAGACATGGGGAAGCATGGGTACCCGGACATTGGAGAAAGTGATCATGAAGAAATCTTAAACAAAAAGCCGGTCAATTTTGATCGGCTTTGGTTTTATAAACTCTCAAATCCGGATTTGAGAGTTTCTTTTTGCTCTTTACTGTCACATATGCCCGAAGTTTGTATTCTTTCAAGGGAAAACAAACACATTTATGAAAACATGGATCTTAGTTATTGCAGCGACGCTTAGTTTTTTTGGTTCACAGGCCCAACTTGCCGGTACCAGCTGGAAAGGCACCATCAAAGGCGATAACCCCCGCAACGTGATCCTTAATTTTAAAGAAAACACTTGCAGTCTCTACACGATTTCAGATAGCACACTGGTAGAGGAGATGGTTTACTCCATCGAAAATAAAACTTTTACCGTGAAGAAGCTCGAAGGTCAAAGTGACTGTGATAATGTTGTTCCGGGTAATTATGGATTTAGTATGATCAAAGACTCGATGTTTGTTAAGAAGATCAAGGACGATTGCGAAGACAGGTCATCAGCCCTGGATGCCACCAAATGGGTCAAATGGAAAAACCATCCCGAAGTAAAAGTCGATGCCGCTATTTTAGAAAAATATGCCGGCACCTATGCATTAAATAATGACAGGCAGGTCATCATTACACTCGAAAATGGTCAACTTTTTATAGAAGGCCCCAAGATCGGACTTCCAAAATTACCGTTGATTACAGAAAGTAAGACCCGCGTATTTCTGAAAGTTGCAGGTGTTGAAATGGACTTTGTGTCAGATGCGAAGGGGAATGTTACGAAAATGATCTCGCACGAAGAAAAGGACTACGAATTGAAAAAGATAAAATGAGAAAGAGAACAGCCGACGGGTTTGCATCGGCTGTTCAAATTATTCAGCTTGTTGCTTCATATTAAAATCCAAAGGAAATTCCAGCTTCACCGAAATATTTCTTCCCATATTATAAATGCCATGATGAGGCCTTGGGTCATCCGGATAAGGTTCAAAATATTTTAGCCGGTTTAAATGATCCTGGTAGGCAACATCAAACACATTGTTGCACATGACATAGAGATTTACAAAATTTTTCCCTTTCTTATTGGTTAGACCTGCTCCGGCTCCGGCATTAAAGAGCGTATAACCTGGAGTTGGCGTTTCTGTATTGTCGGTGAGATAAACCCTGTCCTGTTTAGCATAGTAGGCTAGCTGAACTTTCACAAAACCATTGACAATATGGTTCGATTTGGAATCGAAATCATACCTGAGCTCCGAAATGCCATGTAAAGGAGGGATGAATGGAACATACTTATTGCTGTCTAATTGCAGTTTGGGATTCACGTCTTTGTTAAGGCCATACACAACGGAGATGCTGTTCTCAAAATGCAGCGCCCTGATTGGATGAAAATCAATACTGACCTCGCCGCCATACAACTGTGCCTTTCCCTGTTGAAATTTGTAGGTCTGATTGCCGGACACGATCACAGAATCGCCGCCATCAGCGCCGAGCAGGCGCTGGTTGAAAATATAATTGGAAATGATGTTGTTGAACAGACTCAGGTTAATCACGACAGAATGGGAAGAATAGGCAAAGCCAAGATCCTCCTGCAGACTGAATTCAGGATTGAAATTAGCATTGCCGATCTGGTAAATATTTGTTCCGGGATGCACGCCATTGGCCGAGATTTCCGAGATATTGGGCGCCCGGTAGCCTCTCGAAATATTGGCCTTCACAGAAAATTGCTCGGTGAAATTATACGTGGCTCCCAGACTGCCAGATGCACCGGAGAACTGGTGTTTATAATCATAAAATGGTTTATCGGCGCCTATCGTGTCGGCTCCATACACTGGCCTGTCAAACCCTGTCACAGGATCGGGTTTCGTGTATAGCTGACTGTTTGAAAAGGAACGGCTGTCATACCGCACACCCCCGGCGACGTCCAGTTTGCCAAAGGTTTTTTTCAACAAGGCAAAGGGACCCAGGTCGAACTGTTTGTACGATGGAATAATAAATTCGGTTCCATTGGTGACAATATTGTTCTGGTACATCCCATTTACACCGACAGTGAGGTTCCAGCCATTGAGCTCTGGCAGGTAGTATTTCACGTCATAAGAATAGGTGTTCAGCTGCAAAAACAGCCCGGCGATTTCCGGCATTTCAGGGTGATTGAATTCCCTGCGGATGCTTCGCTGAAAACCCAGGTTGACGCCCAGGTGACTGGCACCGAGTGTAAAATTATTGGTAGCATAAGCCCTGTAGTGCTGCACGTGCTGGTGAAGCGGCGTTATGACGTATGAACGCAATTCCTCTTCGGATACAATCGGTCTGAACGAATCAATTTCCGTGATCTGTTTCGTGAATTTCCTCGAAGCAGAATCCCTGCTTCCATCGGGGATTTCCTGCAGGTCATCATAAAGCGAAAAGCTCAGGTGCGAATAACCCCAGCCACTGTGCAGGCCAATCCCTAATGAGGCATCGGTCTCATTAAAAGCCGTGTTGTACACCCGGCCATCAACGGGGTTCTGATAATTGGTGGCCTGCTTATGCGAGATCCTGCCCATCCATTCAAAACTGTTCTTCGTGCCGCTGAGCATACCCGATCCGCCAAATAATCCATTGTTGCTTTGATATTCTGCGAGAATATTGCCAACGATTTTTCCTTCCGCTGCGGGCTGCGATGGAATCAGGTTCACCACACCCGCCAGGGCATCTGAGCCGTAAACCAGGCTGGCAGGGCCTTTGATCACTTCGATTCTATCCACCCCATACTGGTCAACTTCGATTCCATGTTCGTCTCCCCATTGCTGCCCCTCCTGTCTAACGCCGTCGTATAGGGTCAGGATCCTGTTATAGCCCAATCCTCTGATAAAAGGTTTGGAGACATTGGGTCCGGTGGTAAGCGCGTTAACACCGGGCACTTTAGCAATGGCATCGATAATGTTCGTGCTGAGATTAGTATTTATATAGTCATGGTTGACGGCTACGATCGGAACCGGGCTTCTTTTGATCTGCGTTGCCTTTGAAAGACCTGTAACGACGACCGGGCTCTCTTCTACAAATTCATCTGAGAGCTCAAAGTTGACTACGGATGGACCATTGATGCTGATGTTTTTCGTCAGGATCTTAAATCCCACAGAATGTACTTCGATAAGATAGGTCCCTGATGGGAGTGACCGGAAAGCATAGTGACCAGTCGAATCCGCGATGACACCCAATTTAAGGTCCGATATATAGACTGTTGCTCCAGGTATTCCGTTGTCTTTGCCTTTCTCCGTGATTTTTCCCGACAAAGACCCGGTGACTGGATTGTTTTTTTCCTCCTTGGCATTAGGCCCCTGGGCCGCCAATGAATGGGACAGGGGGACTAAAAAAAATAAAAAAAATACTGAACGATATATAGATGTATTCATGAATGACATTTTGAATCAGAAATAGTGTCGAAGCGCGGCATCTCAAGCCTCTCCGAAAAAAGAAACTCGTTAACAAACCATGATACCAGGAGGCCCGCGTAAATGTGAATCGTGTTTATGCGCTGCAAGGAAGGAGACTGCATCCTCAGTATAGTGAGCTGAATGAGCAGGAGTGATTTCAATAACTTTGGGAAAATGATTTTCTATGAATGGAGATTCAACGACAAGGTTTTCGCAATTACAACGAAACCCTGCCCAGCCGATCTGCTGGTCTTTTGAATCATTGATAGAAAAGGAACTGTCTTTGTGCGAAGCAAATAAATCATGCACCGTTTTCTTGGGCAGTATACTGAACCCAAAAACCAGCAGCAGGAAAGAAATCCCTAAACTTCGTATGAAGGATTTTGGTGACAATAGATTTTTGCTACAGTGTTGCAAACATAATTTTTTGTGTGGAGACGCCAAAAATCTCATGTCTTTTAAATGTTAATTAATCAACCTATTGAAGATTCTCGATAATCCCGGCAATCCCCTGTCCGCCCCCGACACAGGCAGTCACGATCCCATATTTCTTGTTGAGCCTTTTCATATCCTGTGTGATCTGGATGGTCAGTTTTGTGCCGGTACAACCCAGGGGATGTCCCAAGGCAATGGCACCGCCATTGATGTTGACGATATCCGGATTCATACCCAGTTTCCTGATCACCGCGAGAGCCTGGGAAGCAAATGCTTCATTCAATTCCACCAGGTCGATCTGGCCGAGGCTCATATTCGCCTGCTTCAGGGCTTTTGGAACGGCTTCCACCGGACCAATACCCATGATACGCGGATGAACGCCGGCGCTTGCACAGGCAACCAGTCTGGCCAATGGTTTCAGGCCGAGTTCATTGGTCAGTCTTTCACTCATCACGATCACAAAAGCGGCGCCATCACTGGTTTGAGAGGAATTACCTGCCGTAACGGATCCGCGGACCGCAAATACAGGTTTTAGCTTTGCCAATGCTTCCAGCGATGTATCGGC
>DATHGW010000683.1:0-2902 GCA_035317445.1 Puia sp. | reverse complement strand
TCCAGTGTTCCGATATTGACGTCGGCGCCGACTTCATAAGTAACCGTGATGTTGCTCTGTCCGTTGTTGGTGCTGTTGCTCTGCATATAAGCCATGCCGGGCGTTCCGTTCACCTGGGTTTCGATTGGGGTCGTCACTGTTTGCTCCACCGTTTGCGCATCAGCGCCGAGGAACTGGCTGGCAATGGTTACGGTAGGAGGCGAAATATCCGGATACTGGCTGACCGGTAAATTGAAAAGCGCCAGCAGACCCACCAACACAATGACGATCGATATCACGATGGCAGTCACCGGCCTTTTAATAAATGTATCTGCGATCATAAATGTATTCGGTTATGTATTTTATTCCTGTTCTATTTTTCATTTCTTTTTTGTCGAATCTGTTGCAATCGCCACAGCCGCGCCATCCTTTAGTTTTTGAACGCCATCCGTTACGATTTGCTGGTTCAGTTCCAAACCCTCTTTTACCGCCACCTTGCCCCTGACCCTGGGGCCGAGCGTAACCTTATGCTGCGTTACTTTGCCCTCATTCACGACAAAGACAAAGTACTCACCCATTTGCTCCATAACCGCTTTATATGGGATCAGCAGGGTTTTTTCCGCCGTACTGTTTTTTACGCGCACATTGCAGGTCATCCCTGCACGCAGGAAGTTTTTATCGTTGGGAAAAACCAGCCTGGTCTTGATGGTGCCAGTCTGCGGATCAACCGCCCGGTCGATCAGGAAAATATGGCCGGGATAGGGATAAACAGACTGATCAGTAAGCGATATCGTAAAGGTCGAGTCCCTGATGTCATTGATTTTTTGCTGTTGCAATTGAACAATTCTTGGAATTTGTTTTTGATCAACGGAAAAATCAACACAGATCGGGTTATCCGAAGAAATGGTATTGAGTATCGTTTGTCCCGGAGATACCGCGGCGCCTAATTTAACTGCCGAGATGCCAATGGTACCGGTAAAAGGCGCAGTGATCGTCGTGTACTTCAGGTTTGCCTGTACGGCCTGTACATTGGCCTTGGCAGCATCCACCTGCTTCCTGCTTGCGTCCAGGTCTGCCATCGCATGATCCAGTACTTGTTTTGCGATCGCATCCTGTTTCGACAATTCCTGGTACCTGTCCGCATCCTGCTGTGATTTGGCAAGATTGGCCTCTGCCACGTTCAGGCTTGCAACAGCCTGTTCATAAGCCCCGCGGTATTGCTGGGGATCGATCGTATAGAGTTTATCTCCCTTGTGAACGAGTTGTCCTTCGGTAAAATAAATACCCGTAATATAGCCGGAGACCTGCGGACGCACGTCCACCTGGTTCAGGGCCGTTATAGTGCCTGGATAAATATCGTCAAAAACGGCACTCCCTTCCTGTACCGTATAAACATTTACAGCAGTGGGGGGCGGCGCCTGTTGTTGTGCAGAGTTGCCGCTTCCGCAGGAAACCAACGCGGTGATTCCGGTCATGACCAGCCACATGTTGTATATTTTGCATTTCATATTTTCTGACTTTTTTCGTTTAATAGCGAAGCGTTCCCAATGAACGCTGCACATCAATTTTATTAATTAACACCTGAACCGCTGCATTGATCAGGTTTATTTGTGCCAAAAAAAGATCGTTATTGGCCGTAATCACTTCCAGGTAAGTTTTTATGCCCCCGCGATATTGCAATTGTATTACGTCATAGACCTCCTGAGCCAATGCCAGGTTTTCTTTTTGCGTAAAATAATTTGTCAGGTTCGATTTGTAGGCCGCCAGCGCCTGGGAATACTGCGAACCGATCGAATCTTTCATCGCCCTGAAATCCAGGTCGGCCCGCTGCAGTTGCAATTGAGCGATTTTGATCTGGTGGTATCTTTTCGTTCCCTGGAAAATGGGGAAGGATAAACTGACCCCTGCATAAGCATTGGGGAAGTTGTCACTATACAATTTCGAAAACTGGTTATTGAAATAATTAAGATTATACTCACCGAATGCCGAGACCGAAGGTAAAAATCCCCACTTATAATATTTCAGATTGGCTTCCAGTAACCGCTTCTGTGTTTCGAGCAACTGGTATTCAATCCTGTTTGCAAAATTGACTTCTTCGGTGGTATCGATCGCCAGGACTTCATTGGTCATCTTTGCACTGTCATAACGCAAGTAGAGGTCCCCCTGCTGTGGATAACTCATCAGCTGTTTCAGAATGGCATATTTGCTTTTTACCTGCTCTTCGGCAGTCTTTTTCTGTGCCTTGGCATTATTCAGCGCAATGGTGGCACGCTGGTAATCGGTTTTGTCCACCAGTCCGCCTTTATATTGATTATAAGCGTCTTTCAGGCTTCTCTCGAGCAAAACGATGTCTTCACCGATCAATTCGATTTGCCTGATCGAAAGCAGCACGTCATAATAGGCCTTGCTCACGTTGGCAACAATGTCGATTTTGTAATTCGTGGTCAGCTGCCGGAATTGGGTACGTACGTCCTTGGCACTAGTCCTTGCCAGCAATACGTCTCGGTTAAAGATGGTTTGTTCCAGGCTAAACTGGGCCGCTGAGGCATTGTAGGTGCCGATATTGATCACATTTCCTCCAAAAGAGGTTTTTTGAAGGAGAAAATTATTCTGATAGTTCGCATTCAGGTTCAATTGGGGAAGCCAGTCAGCCAGTTTTGTTTTGATCTGCCGTTCAGCAATTTGTTCGTCGATCAGCGACTGGTTCGCAAGCGGCTGGTGGATCAGGGCATATTGCACGCAACTGTCCAGACTGGCATCCGTCAACAGGGAATCGTAACGCTGCGCTTTGGTCTTTTCCACCGCAAAAACCAGGAATATCAACAATAAACAGGAAAGTCTTTTCATAAATCTTTTAAACGATGATTACTAAACGGCCTGTATCATGCTCCATGGCGGATCCGGGAATAAACCAGAATCTCCC
>DATHGW010000682.1:0-5700 GCA_035317445.1 Puia sp. | reverse complement strand
CATACGCACGATATGTTTTTACAATATCGGCCCTGTAATCTCTTACCAACATGTCTTTATAAATGCCCGCCGTGCGCGAATTGATCTCCGCTATTTTTTGTTGTCGTCGGTAAATCGATCCGTTGTAAATCGGAATATTTATGCTCAGCCCCAAAAAAGGTCCATAGCTTTGGTTCAATAGCAGTTGACCGGCACTGGCATTGTTGCCGCTATACGTGTACCCCGTACTCGCCCTTACCGTTGGATAGCGTTGCGCAGAAATTTCCTTGATGAGCAGTTGGTTGATCCTGATCTGTTCGTCGGCATACAACATATTCGGGTTTGAGGAAAGTCTGACCATAACATCTTCCAGCCTGATGGCATTGTCGACAATGATGGTGTCTTCCACTACAATAGACGAATCTGCATTCAGCGTCATGAGGCGAAGCAGTTCAGCCTTTGCCTGGTCCACAATCAGTTGCTGCGATTGCTGCGAAAGGATCAGGTTATTCAGATCGACCTGCGCCTGGAAAAGTTCCGCATTGTTCGCAAGCCCAACAGTCTGCTGGGTCTTGACGATCTCTAGTTTTTTCTTTGACACGTCGATGGCCAGATCGATGGTCTTCATGTATCCCTGCTGCCTGATGATGTCAAAATATGCCGTCATCACCGAGGCCATCACGCTCAGCACATTCGCATTTAAAGAATCCTTGCTTTGCAGGAGGAGTTGCTCAAGTCTTTTTTTTGTTGCCACTACCCTGCTGCCATTATACAACAAAATGCTTCCGGTAATGTTTCCGCTCAGGTTATTTGCACTGGATCCTTCCCGTTTAATCACCTGGCCGGTATTCAATTTCTGGTTCACTCCGTTGATTCCGTAGTTGTCCGTCGCGGCGCCGGTAACGATGGGTAATCCGCCCGCGATGCCGATATAATTATTCACTGCAGCGATCTCTGTAAAATTTTTTGTCACCTGGATGTCCAGGCTGTTTTTTAGCGCAATATCAACTGCGTCTTTCAGGTTGAGTTTTTGAGCAATGCCCGTTATTGAAAAGCACCCCAGAAAAATTACAAAGACAATTTGCTTCATTTATCATTTAGGTTTAATGCATTCGCATATCCGCATCTCGCCTGAAGCGAAACATATCCGCAGATTTTATTCAACCACTTCCGTCTGGTGAACCTTATGTTTTCCAGACAGGAAGGTATATACGGCCGGTATCACGAACAAGGTCAGGATCAGGGAAAACAGGATACCACCCACAACCACGATCCCCAGCGGAATTCTGCTGGTGGATGCAGCTCCCAGGCTCATGGCGATCGGCAGGGCTCCCAGCGAAGTGGCCAGGCTGGTCATTAAAATAGGTCGCAACCGCTGGCCCGCGGCCTCTACCACTGCGTCCATTTTTTCCAAGCCGTGCTCTCTTTTCTGGTTGGCAAATTCCACGATCAGGATGCCGTTTTTTGTTACCAGGCCGATCAGCATGATCATGCCAATTTCTGAAAATATATTCAGCGTCTGGCCGAAAAGCCAGAGGCTGATCAGCGCACCCGCTAGCGCCAGCGGCACCGTTAACATGATCCCGAGTGGATCGATGAAACTTTCGAATTGGGCGGCAAGTACCAGGTAGATTAATATCAATGCCAGCACAAATGCAAAAATGATATTCGATGAGCTCTCTGCAAAATCACGGGACGGACCCGATAGGGCAGTCTGAAAACTCGGATCAAGGGTTCTGGACGCGATGGCATTCATCGCGTTGATTCCATCTCCAATGGTTTTCCCTTCCGAAAGTGATGCCGAGATGGTCGCTGCCTTGTACCGGTTAAAATGAAAAAGCGTGGAAGGACTGCTGCTTTCTTCCAAATGAACTACCGCACTCAGGGGTATGCTTTCCCCGCGGCTGTTCCGCACATACAATTTCTCAATATCAAAAGGCTTGTTTCTATCTGTCCTTTCAACCTGTGCAATCACCTGGTATTGATAACCGTTCATGATAAAATAGGCAAGCCTTCCTCCGCTGAATGCAGCCTGCATGGCAGATATCACATCCGTTGTAGATAACCCGAGATCCTTTATTTTTATCCTGTCGACGGTGATCTGTAATTCAGGCTTATTGAATTTCAGGTTGACATCGACATTAGCAAAAGTATGGTCCTTTCTTGCCTCGTCCAGAAATTTTGGAATGACGTCTTTCAATTTATTCAGGTCCTGGTTTTGCAAAATAAACTGAACCGGCAACCCGCCCCTGGAACCTGATCCAACCGCAATGGTTTGTTCCTGTACCGCAAAAACCCGCGCGTCATTAAAACGCCCTAATTTTCTTTGCAGCTCGTTGGTGATCTCATTTTGCGATCGGGTTCTGAGACTGGGCTCAATCAAACCAATACGTGGTTGGGATGTGTTCACGGACCCCCCCGCAGGCGTCCTGGCAAAAACAAAATCCCTTTCAGGAATTGAATCATATAAATAATTGGAAATGTTGTCAGCAATATTCTGCATGTAACTATAGCTTGTGCCTTCCGCCGCAGTAACGGTCAGCCGGATGCTGCTTCTGTCTTCCAGCGGGGCGATCTCACTTTGCAGGTTCTTTAAAACCAGGAAGATGGAAAAGGCGCAAAGACAGATGATGACCCATGCCATCCACCTTACTTTCATAAAACCCTTCAGCAGGCGCAAGTAACCGTTCTCCATGCCCTTAAAAAAGGGTTCGGTCTTGACATAGAACCAGCCATGTTGCATGTTCTTCCTGGTCAGGTACACGTTCAGTACGGGTGTGATCGTCAGGGAGACAAAAGCAGATATCAAAACAGCCGCGGCCAATACAACCCCGAATTCCCTGAATAGTCTTCCGACAAATCCCTGGAGGAAAATAACAGGCAGGAAGACTACAGCCAGGGTAAGTGACGTGGATATAACGGCGAAGAATATCTCCTTACTGCCTTCCAGTGCTGCTTTTCGAATCGGAAGCCCTGATTCCAGCTTGCGGAAAATATTTTCCGTTACAACAATACCGTCATCCACCACCAGTCCCGTAGCGAGCACAATGGCAAGCAGGGTAAGGATATTGATGGAGAAACCCGCCACATACATCACGAAGAATGTAGAGATCAGGGATATGGGAATATCAATGAGCGGACGAAGGGCAATTAGCCAACTTCGGAAGAAAAAGAAAATCACCAATACCACGAGACCGAAGGCGATCATCAGGGTGTCCTCCACCTCGCTTAACGATTGGCGAATGGTCTTGGTATTGTCGATCAGCACATTGAATTCAATGTCAGACTTGTTCGATTTTCTGATCTCGTCAAGCCTTTTGTTCACTGCGTTGGCAATCTCAATATTGTTAGCTCCGGGTTGAGGAATGATGGCCAGGCCTACCGCGTTCACGCCATTGTATTTCCAGCTTTGTTCAAGCACTTCAGGGCCTATTTCCACATTAGCCACATCATTTAAGCGAATGATGCCTGAACTGTCCTCCCGGATGATCAGATCGCGGAACTGTTTTTCAGAAGTGAGCCTGCCCAAAGTGCGAATAGTCATCTCCGTGTTATTTCCATAAATTTTCCCTGGAGGCAGTTCGACGTTTTCACTATTGAGCGTATTGCGGATATCAGAAAAAGTGACTCCATAAGCATTCATCCTGTCAGGATCGATCCAGATGCGCATGGAATAACGCTTTTGTCCGAAGATATTGACAGAACTAACCTCGTTGATCGTTTGCAACTGTTGCTGCAAAACGTTTTCTGAATAATCACTCAGGTCGAGCAGGCTTTTGGTGCGACTCTGTATGGCGAGGATCATGATAAAATCACTGTTGGCATCTGCCTTAGACACAACGGGCGGGGCATCGATATCCAGCGGCAGACTCCGGGTGGCCTGCCCGACTTTGTCCCGCACGTCACTGGCAGCAGCTTCCAGGTCAATACCAAGGTTGAATTCGACCGTGATCTGGCTGCTGCCCAGTGAACTGGATGAGGTAATCGTTCTGATACCAGGAATGCCATTGACCTGTTTCTCCAGCGGTTCCGTGATCTGGCTTTCGATGATATCCGGATTGGCACCGGTATAAGAGGTACTGATCGTAATGATCGGCGGATCGATGGCTGGATAATCCCTGACAGCGAGAAAGGTGAAGCCCACAATACCAAACAGAATGATCATCAGGTTCATCACCGTCGCTAAAACGGGCCGCTTCAGGGATAATTCAGAAATATTCATGCAGGTGTGAAGATATGACCTCGCTTTAAACGAGATAGAAATGAGAAAAATTCTTGTATGGGCATCAGGACTTTTTTTATTGCTGCTTTGCCAGCTCTTCCAGACTAAGCACCTTTCGTATTTTTACAGGATTTTTTGGTCTTACAAACAAAACGCCTATCACCACAACAGTATCACCCGCCTTAATGCCCTTAGTGACTTCCACGTTATTTGTCTGACGTAACCCGGTCTCCACATTGACAAAATCGGCTTTGCCATTCCTTACCAGGACGAGTTGTTTGTTCTTGTCATCCGGAATAATGCAATTGGTAGGGACCATTAACGCATTCAGGTCCGACCCCGCATCGACATATACTTTTACAAAGGCTCCGGGATTGGCTTTGCCATTTTGCAATAGCCCCCGCACCCGGATGTTGCGCGTTGTTTGATTGACCTGAGGCTCGATCGCCAAAATCAATGCTTTGCTTTTTAACGGATTTGCCGCATCGGTTTCTACATCAACTGTGCCGCCAACTTTTACTATGCCGGTATATTCTTCCGGCAGGGTGAAATCGATCTTGATCTTATCCAACTGCTGAATGGTCGCAATCAACGTCGTCGGAGAAACATAAGCGCCCAGACTAACCTGCCGCAAACCCACGATGCCATTAAAAGGGGCTTTAACCACTGTTTTATCCAGGAGTGCCTGCGTGTATTCAATATCCGCCTTGTATCCGTTTACTATATTCAGTGATGCATCATAGTCACTTTGATTGATACCATTGACGGCCAATAATTGTTTATAGCGGTCCTCTGTTTTCTGCGCAAGGTCCAACTGCACTTTTGTCTTGCTGATCTGGGCTCTGAGATCCGCATCGTTGACCCGGGCGATAATGGTGCCTGCGCCAATTTTTTTCCCTTCCGGAACGTTCAGGTAAATAAGTCTTCCACTTGCTTCCGGATGCAGTTCTACGTATTCACCGGCAATGACCGTCCCGTTGACTTCAATATGGTTGGCGATGACTTGGGATTTAACGACGATCACATCTACTATCGGGGCGGCATTGGTCCTGGGCTTGGACGAAGCATCTACTTTCTTTCCCTTACAGGCAGTAAAAATGATCAGGAAAATGAATAGGGCACCGAAAATGGTGAATTGTTGTCCCCGCCTATACAGCATTTGTTGTGAATTTTGAATAAACTTCAAATATAATAATATTCTCTTGCCTTCGATTTGAAAGCGGTTGCTAATTTTATGAATGGCAATCACCTTTGTGTAGGGCTGGACGGGTGAAAGAAATTAATATGTGATCGGTGAATTTTTGCCCGGTATAGGTAAAATAGAAATTGTTATTAACTTACTGCATGGATTTGCTGCATTGGAAAGTTATCAAAATCATTCATGAAACCAGGCAGGCTGCTTCTATTTTTTTGAAAAAAGTCAGTGCAGGGCCGTTCTCATACCAGGCGGGACAGTTCCTTACTTTTATTTTTTCGTTTCATGACCGAGAAGTCAGGCG
>DATHGW010000681.1:0-3157 GCA_035317445.1 Puia sp. | reverse complement strand
TGCATGAAGATGAACCCGAAACCATTACGCTCAAAAATCGCTTCTTCACCATTGCTACCGCCAAAGTTTCTACTTCCGCTTTCGAAGCATTTGAACTCGGCATATTACGCAAGGGGAGGGATTTCGTGAGCGTGAACCAGGGAAGAAGAATCGCCGATGCAAAACAGGCTGTGATTGAATGGTATGACGAGGGCTATACGCTGCCGGTGCAACGCAGGGATATAAAAGTATTGGGCAGGTCAGCGCTTGGCATGCTCTATGCGGGCATCAATGGCATGTGGCGTGGCCACTATGCAACTGATCATGACGTGTTGGTTGCAAAAAAATTAGCGTTTGTGATGTGCGGTGGCGATCTCAGCGAACCCACCCTCGTGAGCGAACAATACCTGCTCGACCTGGAACGGGAAGCCTTCCTCAGTTTATGCGGCGAAAAGAAAACCCTGGAAAGAATTCAAAGTGTATTAAAGGGCGGAAAGCCCGTGAGGAACTAATGATGAACGATGCAATATATCCTTAAGGCAAGGAGGGCTTATGCTAGATCCTATAACAAATGGGATCAGAAAATTGCTAAGTAGCTACACAAAGATGTTCAATGCCAGTTCGAATCGTTCAGGCTCCTTGTTCAGGCAAAAAACAAAAGCCAAGTGCTTATCGGAAAATGACTCAACGTTGCGGGACACCTTGTACCAACGCGATTACTTCATGAATTGCTTTCACTATATTCACCAAAATCCGCTCAAGGCTGGATTAACGAAGGATTTGGAACAATGGGAGTTTTCTTCATATAAGGATTATGCCGGATTAAGGAATGGCTCGCTCTGTAGCAAGAATCTGGCTGCGGCATATTGCAGGTATTCTATCGAAAATTTTATAAGTGAATCATATAGCTTGTTGCCAGATGATGTAGCACAAAAAATAATATGATTATTCATTTAAACGGGTCAGACGGAGACCGTCAGACCCGTTTAAATGAATAATCTTGAATTTTAGTTTTATCTTGGCGCTCACAAAATAATCCCGTTGAAAAATATTTTATCGATCAGCAACATCACGAAATTCTATGGCAGGATCAGGGCGTTGCAGCAGTTGTCTTTTGAAGTGCCGGAAGGCTCCGTTTTTGGTATCCTGGGACCGAACGGTAGCGGTAAAACGACCTTGCTGGGTATTCTGATGGATGTTTTGAAAGCAAATACAGGAACCTATCAATGGTTTGGCGAATCTCCTTCAGCAGCGCAACGAAAACGAATCGGCACATTGCTGGAAACGCCGAACTTCTATCATTATTTGTCCGGCCAGAGAAATCTTGAGATTGCCGCAGCCATCAAAGGCTGCGATGCCGGAGACATTTCGCGCGTATTGGAACTTGTGAGATTGACCGAGCGCAGGAAATCAAAGTTTAGCACCTATTCCCTGGGCATGAAACAACGATTGGCCATCGCCTCATGTTTACTGGGCAACCCGTCAATCCTGGTTTTTGATGAACCGACCAACGGCCTGGATCCTGCTGGCATCGCTGAGATACGGCAATTAATCCGCGAACTGGCGCGGGACGGAAAGACGATCATTCTTGCCAGTCATTTACTGGACGAAGTGGAAAAAGTTTGCACTCACGTGGCCATTCTACAAAAAGGTCAACTAATCACTGCCGGAAACGTTGACGAAGTACTTGTGAATGAAGACATGATAGCATTGGCGGCGCCGGACCTCGAAGCATTAAAAACAATACTGACGTCCTTTCCCGGAGTCCGGGACATAAAAAAAGTCGACCTGCAATTGCAGGTTTTTTTTGAAAAGAACCGGCCCGACCTGGCCGACATCAATCAATATTGTTTTGAAAAAGGCATTGTGCTGAATCATCTGGAATTACGCAAAAGAAGTCTGGAATCCAAATTCATTGAACTAACCAACAACGTGAGTAATTAAACTAACCGCTATGCTCCGCACTTTGAAAATAGAATGGATGAAAGTAAAGAACTACCGGACATTTTGGATCCTGTTGGGTATTACGACCGTAAGCATCCCTGCATTCAATTATTCCTTTTATGACCTCACAGACAATTCCTTTCCCAAGATTAAGGGGCAAAGTATTTTCGGCACACCCTTTTCGTTTCCTGATGTATGGCAAACCGTTAGTTTCAACTCCAGCTTATTGTTATTTATTCCCGCCATTCTAATTATTACATTAACCTGCAATGAATTTACCTATAGAACACATCGGCAGAATATCATTGACGGATGGAGCAGGCACCAGTTCATTAATATCAAATTGCTTGAAGTGTTGCTGTTTTCCATTTTCGTCACAGGCATCGTCTTTATTACTGCGCTCCTGTTCGGACACTATGTCAAGCAACCCAATGCAACGGTCCCCGTTTTCCAGGATGTTCGGTTTATAGCATTTTTTTTCGTCGAAATGCTGTCCTATTCACTCATCGCGTTTCTGTTCAGCATGCTGATTAAGCGCGCCGGACTTTCAATGGGCATTTTTTTTATTTACCTGATCATAGAACAATTTGTGGTAGCCCTTGGGCGAAATAAATTCAAAAAAGACTGGGTCGATTATCTCCCTGAAGAAGTGGTTGACATGCTGATCCCCCAGCCCTATGCCAGGAAATTAATGGGCCAGGGTAAACTATCGGCGTGGGAACATCATATACCCACTTACCTGGCCGTAGGCGCCGCCTACTTACTCCTATATATCCTGTTGACGAGTTGGAGATTTCGAAAGACGGACTTATAGAACGAAAAAATAAGGAATAAGAAATAAGGAAGGGTTATTTTTTCTTTTCCACCAGATTTTCCAGCGCAGCGTCAAGGCTGGGATATAAAAACTGGAAGCCCGTATTTTTTATTTTCCCTGCACTCACATTCGCGCTTTTCAGAACTTCAACGCTCATCTCGCCCAAAAATAATTTCAAAAGAAAAACGGGCACATAAAATGGAATGAAAAATTTTCCTTTCATACGTTTAGCCAGGGAAAGGATGAATGTTCTATTGTCTACGGGTTTGGGCGCTACGGCGTTAAAGACGCCTTCCATACGGTCATGCTGTATCGCTTCCAGGTAAAGCCTGCATAGGTCATCAATATGAATCCAGCTCATCATTTGCCTGCCACTTCCTAAAATGGCCGCTATACCAAATCGTATGGGCCTCATGAATT
>DATHGW010000680.1:0-3955 GCA_035317445.1 Puia sp. | reverse complement strand
TCACTGAAACAAACAATGGCAAGGCATTTTTTGCGTCACTCGATCACCTGGGCGCGTTCATCTTCCGCGATTTCGAGAGTGGGAAAAGGAAGACGGTGTATTGAGAGGCGAGTGGGGATTGGCGAGTGGCGAGTGGGAATTCACCGATCGGCGATTTGAAGGTGTAGGACACCTAATGCAGGAAGCCTATGGAAACAAACAAAAAAACAATTATGGACATTAAAAAAATTAAGACTTTAGGAGAATTGAAGAAGGCGGGATACCATCACAGAACGGTAAAAGAAGAGATCCGTGAGAACCTGATCAGGAAACTAAAGAACAAAGAGACTACCTTCCCGGGAATCATTGGCTATGAAGATTCCGTGATCCCGGATACGGAGAGGGCGATCCTTTCGCGTCATAATATATTGTTCCTGGGTTTGCGCGGACAGGCCAAAACAAGAATGGCCCGGCTGATGACCAATCTGATGGATGAATGGGTGCCTTATGTTTCGGGCAGCGAGATCAATGACGATCCTTCCAAACCGATATCAAAATATGCGCGGGACCTGATCGAAGAAAAAGGGGACGATACGCCGATCAGCTGGCTGCACCGCACCGAACGTTACGGAGAAAAACTGGCCACACCGGATGTGAGCGTGGCTGACCTGATCGGGGATATTGATCCCATCAAAGCAGCCAACCTGCGGCTGAATTTTGCGGATGAGCGCGTCATTCATTATGGCATCATCCCAAAAAGCAACCGGGGTATTTTTGTCATCAATGAAATTCCCGATCTGCAGGCACGCATCCAGGTATCGCTTTTTAATATACTGGAAGAAGGCGATATCCAGATCCGTGGTTTCAAGCTGAGGATGCCGCTGGATATTTTATTCGTGTTTACGGCTAACCCCGAGGACTATACGAACCGTGGATCGATCGTGACGCCATTAAAGGACCGTATCGAAAGCCAGATCCTGACGCATTATCCCAAAACGCTCGACATGGCATTGGCCATCACCGAACAGGAGGCCGATGTACTGGAAGAACAGAAAGCCCGGGTGAAAGTGAGCGACCTGGTCAAAAGACTGATTGAACAGGTGGCCTTCGAAGCCAGGACCAGTGAGTTCGTCGATAAGAAAAGCGGTGTCTCCGCCCGTCTCACCATCGCCGCATTTGAAAATTCGATCAGCGCCGCAGAACGCCGTGCCATCCTGAACAATGAAAAGGAAACCCAGGTGTGGATGAGCGACCTGGTAGGCATTGTACCGTCTATTACGGGCAAGATCGAATTGGTCTATGAGGGAGAACAGGAAGGACCATACCAGGTTGCTTTTAACCTGTTGGAAAAAGCCTTTCGCACCCAGTTCATCACGTATTTCCCCAATCCCGATCAGCTCAAAAAACGAAAAGTGGGGGAAATAAAAGAAGAGAACCCTTTTAAACCGATCACAGCCTGGTTCGACAAGGGTAATCAATTGAATTTGTTCTTCAACACCAAGGATGACGACAAGGTCCTGCAGTTATACAAGGTGGATGGTTTGCATTCGCTGATCAGGAAACATTTCAAACATGCCAGCGAAAAAGAAACGGCCCTGCTGATGGAATTCGTATTGCATGGCCTGGCAGCTTATTCCCTGATCAGCAAAAAAATCGTGGAAGGCAAAATAGAATTCAAGGACCTGATCGGTTCCATGGTCAACCTGGGCTCCGGAAGTTATAGCACCGATGAGGAGTTGGGAGATGATTTCAGGTAAACCCATCAAAATTCTGGCGCAAGCGTGTCTGACGGGCATGACCAGCAATTTCGAAATGAATGAATGATAGTCAGACCAGCTTGTGCCATAGGGACCTGCTATTACGTGCGTTACAATTTCCCCCAAATACTACTTTTTTACCACTACCATTTCATTGAAACCTTCTCATCCCTGAGTATTTTGCTCCAGTGAGTCGAAAATATAAGTTTGGAGACAGCGGAAATTTGTATTTCATAAGCTATTCAGTAGTCTATTGGATCGATGTATTCGTCAGATCTGTTTACAGAGAAATAATTATTGACGGATGGAAGTATTGTCAGAGCAATAAGGGGCTTGAAATATACGGTTGGGTTATTATGCCAAGTCATGCGCACATGATTATAAGTAGCAATAAAAACAAACTGCAGGACATAGTAAGGGACATGAAAGGCTATTCGTCCCAGCAGCTAAAAAAAGCGATTAAAGAAAATCCCGTTGAAAGCAGAAAGGAGTGGATGATGTGGATGATGGAGCGGTCCGGTCGAAAGAATAGTAATAATGGTCAATGGCAATTCTGGCAACAAAACAATAAACCGATAGAGTTGTTGAATCCTGAAATGTTTTATCAGAAGCTCAACTATATCCATGACAACCCTGTAAAGGCTGGCTTTGTAAGAAAAGCAGAAGACTGGTTGTACAGCAGCGCGATTGATTTTTATGGTAGCAAGGGGTTGATTGAATTGGCCTATATATCATGAACCGCTAAGGCACAAGCTGGTCTGACTATCATTCATTCATTTCGAAATTGCTGACAATGCCCGTCAGACACGCTTGCGCCAGTGTTGGCCAGAGTTGAGAGACTCCCGACTCAGAACTTTATTCCCCAGCTCACACCCGCGAAGGGAAGAAAGCTGCCCCCGTTGTGAAAGGAAATGATCGGTGAAAAAGCGGCGCGGAAGGTAAACCCTTTTCGGCCAAGCGGTTGCCTTCTGAACCCGATGGTGAACGTGCCATAAGTATAGTGGTTGGGACTGCCGGGTTGCGAATCCCGTTCGCCAAAAAGGTCGAGCCCGGAATCGTATGTCGCACCAGCCCCGATCTCCAGGTATTTCCCCCTGACCCCTGCTAAATAATTTATTTGTACCGGCACGGCCACATATCCGCTTCCGTTTACGGATGCCCCGCCCACGCCTATGCGAAAACCGATGCCATTCTCATATTGTCCGAAACGTCCATCGTAGTTGAACGAATAAATGATGCCGGGACCGCCCAGCTCAAAATAAACCTGTGATGCATTGGCCGTTACTTCTGTTCCCCGCTCAAGGCCCTGTGCCCGGACGGCACCGAATGCCAGCAGGCTGAACAACAAAAAAAGACTGTTTTTCCCGAACAATTTTTTCATATAGGTCGTTTTTGAGGATGACATAGATATGTAACATTGCGCTGCTCTATAAACGTTAAAGACTATATAATATTGACTTCCCGCTCTAAAATGATTCCGAATTTTTTTTGCACGCTGCGCAGGATATCCTCGCTCAGGTCATATATCTCTTTCCCCGATGCATGACCGTAATTAACTAAAACCAGGGCCTGTTTTGCATGACAGCCGGCATCCCCCTTCCTGAAACCCTTCCAGCCGCATTGTTCAATCAGCCAGCCCGCCGCAAGCTTGATGGTCCCGTCGGGGTTTTCAAAGCCTACAATAGCACGATGTTCTTTTTGAAGCTTTAGATAAACGGACTTCGCAACCACGGGGTTTTTAAAAAAACTACCGGCATTGCCTATCTGCGCAGGGTCGGGCAGCTTTGCCGTACGGATATGGATGACCGCGCGGGAGATCGCTTCAATACTGGGCTCCTGCATGCCCATTTTCGTGAGCTCCTCTTCTATCGCGCCATAGCTGGTATTGAATGAAGGGATCTTATTCAGGCGGAACGTAACATGCAGAATGGCGAACTGGTTCTTTAATTTTCTTTTGAAGATGCTTTCGCGGTAACCGAATTCACAATCATTCACGGTGAACACACGCACTTTTTTTTCTTTCAGGTGATAGGCTTCCAATTCATAAAAGACTTCTTTGATCTCGACGCCATAAGCCCCGATGTTCTGCATAGGACTTGCACCCACATTGCCGGGGATCAGCGACAGGTTTTCCACGCCTGCCCAGTGGCGTTCGAGGCAATGCAACACAAACCGATGCCAGTTCTCCCCTGCCCCGACGCGGACATGAACATAACGTT
>DATHGW010000679.1:0-10375 GCA_035317445.1 Puia sp. | reverse complement strand
CTACTGTCCGGATTACTTTATTGCTGATCGTATCGCCTGCCTTATTAACCAAACCTTCCGTAAACAGATCTTTAAGCAGGATCATTCCAAAAGGCGTATCGGCATACTTATTACAGGTTATGCGTGACACGGTGGAAATATCCAGTCCGACCATGTCAGCAATATTTTTCAATACCATCGGTTTTAACTGCATGGTATCGCCCAATAAAAAATATTCATGCTGAAATTTCATAATAGCCCGCATCACCTTCAGCATATTGGTTTCGCGTTCCTGAATGGCTTTGATGAACCACTGAGCAGAAGAAAGCTTACTACGCAAATATTGTTTTGTCCCCTTTTCCATCGTCTTATCGCCCTCGGCCTGATGCACAGATTCAATCCAAGACTGACTGATGCGCAGGGAGGAAGATCGTTGCCTGGCCAGAGAAACCTGCAATTCTTCGCCTTCTAAAACGATGATGAAATCGGGTAATACCGTATTGTTGAGCTGCATGGGAGAGGCCATACCTGTTACCGGTCTTGTTTTTAGCGTAGCGAGCAAATGGAGGAGTTGCTTCATCTCTTCGTCCTCCATCTTCATTTCCCTTCTCAGCTTTTCCAGATTGGCGTTGCGCAGGTCCTGGAAATAATGCTCCATCAGAATGATGGCTTTTTCGACCAGGGGTTTGTTTTTATTCATTTTCTTCAGCTGGATCAAAAAATATTCTTTAAGATCCCTGGATCCTGATCCAACCGGGTCGAGTTCCTGGATCGTCGCCAATATGTCATCCAGATCCTCTGCCTTTACCCATGAATTGTTTTTGAATGAAATTTCTTCAGCGACGGATTCTAGGTCGAGGTTAAGAAATCCGTGTTCGTTGAGTGAGTCGATCACGAAATCTGCAAGCGCGTGCTTTGTTTCGGAACTTTCGGCAAAGCGGTATTGTTTTTTTAGGTCCACCCTGAAATCAACGGTCTCGGCCAGTTGCCTGTCGGGCATTTTGTCCGGCGGCAAATAATTTTCGTATTCAGTTTTATAATCAGGAATGTCGTCGTAGCCATATTCTTCCCAATTCTGAAAATCCTGGACCGTATCCTTAGAGAACTTATCGCCGCTTCCGTCGTCCATCATGCCTGTTTCTTCGAGACAGGGATTTTCGGTGATTTCATCCTGTATCCTCAGTTCGAGGGCCATACAGTCGAGGTGCAGCAGGTTTAATAAGGCGATGTGTTGAGGAAGGATCTTATGTTGTAATTTTTGTGTCTGAACCTGATTAAACATAGCGAAGTTGTTTAGACGTTAGGATGGTATTATTACGAACACCCTTGGGTAGAGCAAATACGGCACCGAAAAAGCACCCGTTGTGTTCAAGCGCTGAAATCCCCTCCCGTACTGCATTTTAGGGAATGAATGGCTAAAATGGCGGCGTTTAAAATTGGGGAATTTATTGCACAGATGGGGAAATGGGCGATTTTGGGATTTTGTTCAGACCCCGGCCAGATAGCAGCTATTTCTTTTTCTCCTCGACCCCCTGATTTTTCTTATCATCTTCCTCCTGTTTCTTCTTGTCTTCGGCCTTTTTCTTCTTTTTAAAAAAGCCCTTCAACAAAAAATTATGCTTGGCCGCCTCCATATTCTCGGTCAGCCCTTGGGAGCCCTTCTTCAGGTTAGATACGGTTCGGTTCAGGTTATTGGATAGCGCCGAATCGCCGATCAGCCGCGAGATGACGCCGTGCCCATTGTTGATCTTATCGGAAATATCGGCAAGATTTTTGGTGATCAACGCGGCATTATCTGCGGAGACTTTGAGGCTGCCCAGGATCTGATCCGTTTCTACCGGCGATTTCGATTGCAGGATATCATTGTCCGCTACCTGCATGCCCGCGCTGGTTCCGGGAACGATGAGCAAGACTTTGTCTCCCATCAATCCCTCGGATCCAATACTCACATTAGCATCTTTTTTAACAAATTTATGCACCTCACCACGGATGACCATTTCTACCATCACGGAAGTGTCGTTGACGATGTCAATGCCTTCCACAGTTCCCACATTGATACCCCCAAACCTTACATTGTTCCCAACCTTAAGACCGCTGACGTTATTGAAAACAGACCTTAGGTGAAATGTTGAGCCGAACAGGTTCTTTTGTTTACCTATAAAGAACAGGCCTGCAACCAACAGTGCAAATCCAACCGTGGCAAACAGCCCAAGCTTCCAGATCATATTCGATTGTTTTTTCATCAGCGTCATTTTACTAGTTAAAGAAAGATTGAATAAACCCGTCATTGGATCGCGCTAATGTTTCGTAACTGCCTTCTGCGACAATAGCACCATCGTTCAGCATGACGATCCTGTCTGCCGTCATTTTTGCGCAATTCATATCATGGGTGATTATAATGGACGATATATTGTTCTTTCGCTGCAGGTCGAGTATCAATTGGCTGATTTCTTTTGCAGTGGCTGTGTCCAGTCCTGTCGTTGGCTCGTCGTACAACATGATCGCCGGTTCGAGAATAAGGGTGCGGGCCAGGCCAATGCGTTTACTCATCCCTCCCGACAACTCCGCGGGCATTTTATCAACCGCATCTGTTAATCCCACCTGCTCGAGAACCTTCTCCACAAGGGAATTGCGTTCATCATTGGTCAATTCATGCTTATTATGTCTTAAAGGGAACTCCAGGTTCTCTCTCACGGTCATGGAATCGTACAATGCAGCGCTTTGAAAAAGAAATCCCATCTTTTTGCGCACTTCGTTCAGCTCGGGATAACTGAGGCTGGCAATATTCCTTCCGAAGACAATGATTTCGCCTTCATCGGGTTCCATAAGCCCGATCATACATTTGATGAGCGTTGATTTGCCGGAACCCGATTTCCCTAACACTACCACGTTCTCACCGCGTTTCACACTGAGTTCCACATGCGTCAGAATATTTGAGTCGCCAAAGGATTTGCTGATTCCCTTAATCTCTACAATCTGGTCAGTATCGGTTGTCACATCTTGCATATTTACTATGGGGTCTTTCATTTTATTATTATAACAGATCGGTTATTTGTACAGTAAGCATATCCAACACGAAAATAGCCAGGGAAGCGGCGACCACGGCAGAATTGGCAGCCAGCCCCACACTCGCTGTTCCGTTCAGTGCGTTGAAACCTTTGTAGCAGCCAATCATTCCGATGGCAAACCCAAAGAAAAAGGTTTTGATGATCGCCGGAATTACATCCACAAAATCAAACCTGCTCATCGCAGCTGAAAAGAATCTCGTCAGGGAGATCTCTCCATGAATATTTGCCGCAAGGAATGACGCGAAAAGTGATATGGCATCGGCAAAGATGACCAGAACAGGAACCATTAATGTTGTAGCCAGCACCCTGCTTACCACGAGGAATTTATAAGGATTGATCGCTGAGACCTCCATGGCGTCAATTTGCTCCGTTACTTTCATCGATCCTAATTCAGCACCCATCCTGGAACTTATTTTGCCCGCGCAAACCAATGCCGTAATGACCGGCCCGATCTCCTTGACAACCGAAAAAGATACCATGCCGGGCAACAGGGACTCGGCTCCAAATGTAACCAGGGATGGCCTTGACTGAATGGTTAATACAAGGCCCATGATGAATGCCGTAGTGCCCACAAGGGGGAGCGATTGATATCCTGTTTTATAGCATTGTATCAGCAGCTCCCGCAATTCGTAAGGTGGTCTGATCAGCTCCCTGAAGAAGCGAAACATAAACCGGATAAAATTTCCGGTTTCATAAAATTGCTTTCGAAAACCCGATAATACCTTTTGATTTCCCTGAAAGGTTTCCATGTTTACATATGGTTAGCAGCGTTAAGATAATTTCCTGAGCTTTCTTTTCGAAAAATTAAAAATATATCGTCCCGACGCGGGCATCGTATCCCCCAAGAGAAAAGCAAAGGGTTTTAATGCTTCGATGTTCTCAAATATCACTTTCAGAATTCCGGTCACCGGTATCGCGAGGAACATGCCGGGTATACCCCAAAGGGCATTCCCGATCAGCACGACAATAACAGCTATCAGCGCGTTGATCCTGACTTTCGACGCAACAATCTTGGGCGTGATAAAATGGTTGTCGAAAAACTGGATCAGGATGTAGGCCATCAGAATAAGTATCGAGTAAGAACCCGAATCTTTTGTAAAAAGGGCGATGGCCATCGGCAGGGCAACGGCGATGATTCCACCAATAAAAGGAATCATGTTCAGGAGGGCGCCGATGATGCCCAGCAAGATTGCGTAATCCACCCCGATGATTAATAAGGCTGCGGAGTTCAATGTTCCGATGATAACGGCTTCTATCAACAATCCGTTCAAATAGCTTTGAACAATGCGCTTGGTTTGAATCAGCACTTCTTCCAGTTTCTCATGATGTACTTTATTGAATATTTTTTTTGTAAACACCAGCAGCAGGGGTTCGTAATACAGGATCATAAAAACATACACCGGGATGAGGAAAATCAATACCAGTATGCCCGAGAGGGTAACAATGGTTTTTCCGATCATCGAATTGCCATTGCTCATCAGTTCGGACCTGGTTCTTGCGAACCAGCCATCGATCTGTTGAATACTGAGATTGAAATGGACAGACAGCCATTGCGCAATTTGTCCCTGCAGGGTATTGAACTTTTGTCCCATCATGGGCAGCGCATTATTGAACATCCCCAGCTGGGATGCTATAAAATAAATCAGTACTCCCGTACAGATCAGCACCACCAGCACAGCTATGGAGATAGCGGCTATGCGATTTATTTTTTTTCTTTCCATGAAATTGACAAATGGAGAAAGCAAGATGGAAAAAATAAAAGAATAGACAATAGGGATCAAAATCTCCCGCCCGATATACAACGTGTATAGGAATAGATAAACCCCTACAAAAATGAAAGTGAGTTTAATGTAAAATGGAATGCGCGATGAATTAACCATTTTTCAACTTAATAGGGTTTTTTGAACTTGACTGAACAGGGAATAGAAATATCATGCCTTGTATTTGAATGTCAATCAGCCCGCCGGCATGGGGCCGCGGTAATAGGGCCTTTGCACAATATGTGGAGATTATTGCCCAGAGGCGAGTATGGGGAGTTGATAAGTTGACTAGTTGATTTGTCAACCAATCAACCAATCAACCAATCAACTTATCAATCAAGCCCCTGGCCTGATTTTTTTATCTCCTTCTTCGAAATCACTTCATTTTCAAAACAAAAGATCATGAACAAAAAATTTATTGCCGGAATCCTCGCCGGCATCGGGGCAGGGGCCATCCTGGCACTGATGTTTGCTCCTGAAAAAGGCAGCCGGACCAGGAAAAAGATATTCAGAAAAGGACAAAGTCTGGCGGAAAACCTAAAAGAGAATTTCACCGAATTCATTGACCAGACGGCTGCCAAACTTGATTCGGTCAGAAAAAGATGAATGCTCTACGTGCACAAATAAATAAAATCGAATACAGATGGTAAAAGACACACAATCTCACCCGCTGAAGTCCATGGTTGAAACCCTGAATGACTATCTCGAAACCAGGATCGACCTGATCAAATATAAAACCATCGACCAATCCTCTTCCGTTTTATCTACACTGGTCACCAGCGTCATCCTTATTTTGGGTATTTTTTTATTTCTTTTTCTGCTTTGTATTGGCCTTTCCTTTTACCTCGGCGAAATACTTGGCAAGACCTATTATGGTTTTTTTGCGGTCGGCGGGTTTTTTGCCGTCGCCATGATCATCCTGTACCTTAACAGGCACAAATGGATAAAAGCTCCTTTTGGAGACATGATCGTAAAAAACATGTTTAATCACTGAATTCATGGAAAAAATAACCTCAGCCGTGGAATTGCGGAATGCCATCCGGTTGCTCGAACAACGTAGATCCGAACAGGAGATCAGCTTGCAGGATCATTGGAACGAAGTCACGGAAAGCATCCGGCCGGTAAATATCATCAAAAGAACCTTCCAGGACATATTGCCCTCTGAGAGTTCAAAAAGCGGTTTGCTGGGATCAGCCCTGGGTTTAGGAACCGGCTTTCTTACAAAGAAATTATTTTTTGGAAAATCTCCTGGCTTCATGAAGAAGTTACTCGGTTCTGCATTGCAGTGGGGCATCACCGCCCTGGTCGCAAAAAATGCAGACAAAATCAAATCAGGTGGAACTTCCCTGTTCAAGAAAATAGTTCCTGGTAAAAACGGTGAACGGGTGATCTGAGATCGCCCGTTCACTGTTGGGAAAGTTACTCGCCAGCAACTTAACCGGTCCCTTTAAAATTGCTTTTCAACCGCATGCATCAGACTCGAAATGGGACCTTCCATTTTATGGGTCCTGTCGTCAAGCTGATTGTCATTGAGCAAATCTCCCAGTTGCAAAGAGGCAGGCAGGTACAGCAGCGCCTGGGTCCTTTGTTCAGCGGCAAACTGGCCGATGGCTTGCTGATTGGCCTTATCCGTGATATTTTCTTTCAGCAGCCGGACGGCCTCGTTTGCGATATGCTCTGTTTCCAGTTGTGCGGCGGCAATAGAAGTGTTTGAGTAAGCCGCAATTCTTTTGATCAGCTCATCTTTCTTTTTTCCGAAAATGCTGTCCAACCAATTTGTCGACTCCGTGTCCAGGAGAAGCTCGGCGCCCTCTGCCGTTTTCAGCAGATTATACAATCCGCAAATCACCGCGGGAATTGCAGCCTGGGTAACAGACTGGATGCCAAATTTGCCCTCATCCAGTTTAATATCCTGGGTATTGGGATCTATTTTATGAAGTTCCTGGTATCCCAGGTTCTTTTGAATTAAATCAATCAGGCTAATCATACAAAAAGATTTTAGGTGAACCTTATTCCCCGTAAAAAACGTGCCATGATCTGACAAACCATCCATGGCATGTTTTTTTATGATTTTGTATAAACCAGATTATGATTCAACTCGTGCGTTTGATTGAAGTGCTGAATGATCTGATCAGAATTAATAATGACAGGATTACGGTGTATGAGAAAGCAGCCATGGCCAGCAGAACCATTTCCACAGACCTGAAGAATGTTTTTCATCACCTCGCTTCGGAAAGCAGGAAACATGTCAGGGCACTCAGCACAGAAGTGATCAATCTTCGTGGAAAACCCGCGACGGGCAGTACGACGATGGGCAAATTGTACCAGGTATGGTCTGACCTTAAAGCAGGCATAACCGGCGTGGATTCACGCAGCCTGCTGGCTTACTGTCTGGGTACGGAAGACAGCATACAAAAAATATACGGAAAAATACTCGCTGCAGACATTCAATTTCCACCCGCCATTCATGAAAAGATCCTGCTTCAGCAGCAATCCCTTAAAAACTCTCATGATCTGATCATAAGGTACCAGCACGAACTTATTCATTGACTTGAAGAGTCCGCCGTCAGGCCCTCCGGATCAATCCAAGGACCAGCGAAATGATGGCCAGAATGAGTAAAACATGAATAATTCCGGCAGCGCTATAAACAAAAAACCCGATAATCCACCCGGCGATCAGAATTAACGCAACCAGATACAGCAGACCTCTCATAAAAAAATTTTAATTAAACAATAATCCATCTTTTCTACTATTAAATTCATGCCATCCCCGGAATAGGTTGCCATCGATTTGGATTTTAACATCCTTTAAAGATTTGGTTCAGCTTGTCCGGGCTGGGGAGGAAATTCTACAAGATCGCAACAATTTTTCTTGTGGAATATCCTGTATATGTATACGCTATTGTATATATTTGAAGTAGGCTTTTATTTGTATCGCCTTCTCTGACTTACCATCCTGACGATTAGTTTTGCAGTATTGAAGTTATCGTGGATCTATGATGAAGAAAAAAGTTTTACTGGTTGACGACGAAAATGATTTTGGGCTGCTTTTAAAAAGCTATTTTTCAAAAAGGGGCTTCGAAGTATTTCTCTCTCAGACATTAACCGAAGGAATGCGGACGCTCGAACGCATTAAGCCGGATATTTTAATATTGGATAACAATCTTCCCGATGGAATGGGCTGGGAGAAAACAGCCTACGTGCTCGAAAAAAATGCAGGTATTCAGCTTATCCTCATCAGTGCATATCATCATGACAGTTCGATCAGCCTTAAGTTCCCATCTGTTAAAATTCTTGAAAAACCGGTCAGCTTATCGGAGTTGAATAACTTTCTCTCCTAGCCATTCAGATTCAAGCTGGCATTTTTTTGGCATGCATATATTTATTCAACCAAACCATGTCAGCCATGATCAGGAAACTAAAATCCGGCGAGTACCGCCTTTATTCCAGGAAGACAGATCCAAAGACAAAGAAGCGCAGGAACCTGGGTACGTTCAGGAGTTTAGCTGCAGCCAAAAAACACGAAAGAGCGGTGCAATATTTTAAACAGCAGTAACCGGCCAGCCATTTATTAAACAAAATACTTATCAATATGAAAGCAATTTGGACCGGCGCAATCGGTTTTGGATTGGTTAACATACCTGTAAGGGTATTCAGCGCCACGATGGAACATGAACTGGATTTTGATATGCTTGACAAAAAAGATCATTCCCGCATCAGGTTCAGGCGGGTAAACGAAACGACGGGTAAGGAGGTGCTTTGGGAAAATATTGTGAAGGGATACGATTACAAGGGCAAGTACATTATCATGACGGATGAAGACTTTGAAAAAGCCAGTCCTGAAAAAAGCAAACTGATTGAAATCTCCGAATTCGTCGACGAGGACCAGATTGAAGTCATTTTTTTTGAAACGCCTTATTACCTGGAGCCCCAGAAATCAGGTGAAAAGGCCTATGCACTGCTAAGGGAAGCCCTGAAAAAAAGTGGCAAGGTCGGCATAGCCAATTTTATTTTAAGGACCAGGGAAAGCCTTTGTGTTTTGAAAGCGATTGACAACACGATTGTGCTGAATAAGATCAGGTTCGGACGCGAAATAAAAGATCCCGGCGAACTGAATATCCCATCCAGGGTTTCCATTAAACCCGAGGAATTGAAAATGGCCATTGCTTTGATCGAGCGTCATGGCAGCACATTTGACAGCAACAAATACAAGGATACTTACACGGATTCGCTGTTGAAATTAATTCATGCCAAAGCCAAGGGAAAGAAAGTGGAAACACCACAACTCAGGGTTGTTCATAATAAGGCCAAGGACCTCATGTCCCAGCTGAAGGCGAGCCTGGAGACTAATAAGAGAAGAAAGGCGTCGTGAGGAATAGTTGAATGGTTGAGATTTGGGTTATCGTTCGCTGGTCATCGTGGTGAGTGCCCTGTTTTGTTCGACTGCATCTTTTGTGGCCAGCCTCACTTCTACCTGGTGCGTTTCTTTATCATTGACCAGGTATACTGTTTTATTGTGCTGATCGGCGCCATCGACGATGATCTTCATTTCTTTTTCGTCGGGTGCATTCACGAGGGTGATCTGAAAGACCGTCTCGGCGTATTTATATAAAATCTGCACCGAAGCCCAATCACGCGGAATACAAGGTTCAAATTGCAGGGTATTTCCTCTGCGCTTTAAACCAAGAAAATACTCGATCACAAGCTGGTACATCCATCCTGCTGAGCCCGTATACCAGGTCCAGCCGCCGCGACCGGGATAATCCGGCACAGCATAAACATCGGCAGCGATCACGAAAGGTTCTACCTTATAAGTCAGAATGTCTTCGGCCGATTTTCCGTGGTTTAGTGGATTGATCATGGAAAGTAATTCCCAGGTTCGTTTGCGATCGCCCTGCGCCGCAAAAGCCATAACCAGCCAGATGGCGGCATGTGTATACTGGCCACCATTCTCTCTTACACCGGGAACGTATCCCTTAATATAGCCTGGATTAAGATCTGATTTATCAAAAGGCGGCGTAAAGAGCTGGATCAAAGAAAGGTCCTTACGGACAAGGTATTTATCTGCAGATCGCAAAGCAATTGTCGCGCGGTCTCCCTCTGCTGCTTTTGAGAGTACGGACCAGCTTTGCGCAATGGAGTCAATTTTACATTCAACGTTCACCGAAGACCCCAGTGGGGTTCCATCGTCAAAGTAAGCCCGGCGGTACCATTCCCCATCCCATGCGTGATCTTCAATATTCTTTTTTAACCGAGCCGCTTCCCTGTTGTATTTTTCTACAGTGACCGTGTCTTTTTTCAAACGCGCCGTCTCAGCAAATTTTATTAGCACCTCATACAGGAAGAAAGCAAGCCAGACGCTTTCTCCCCTGCCATGCACACCCACTTTATCCATTCCGTCATTCCAGTCTCCAGAACCCATCAGTGGCAAGCCATGCTCACCAAAACGAAGACCGAATTCAATCGATCTGAGGCAATGTTCGTACAGAGTGGCAGACCTGTCGGATTTGATGGGAAGATCATAATAAGATTCTTCTCCGGGATTCAGCGGCCGACCTTCAAGGAATG
>DATHGW010000678.1:0-5533 GCA_035317445.1 Puia sp. | reverse complement strand
CATCTATGGTAACATTATAGATCTTCATGTCAGATCCGCCAAAAAGACTCATCAGGTTAAGGGCCACATCAATTTGTTTGGCTGCGATCAGGGTGTCTTTTTCAAAATCCCCTGTTCCCACAACCTGCAGACGCTCCAGGCCGACTGCCAACCGGGGAAAATGTCTGAACAGGGAAATGTTAATATCCTTAAAATCCACGCTGGCATTTACGTTTTTGTTGATCTCTGTACGTACGATGGCCATAATTTTCCCCTTGAAAAGAAATGGCAGCGTGAAGGCTAAGGCGATCAAGACAATCAATACGATCCCTGAAATTTTCGCAATTTTTTTTAACATTACAGTCAGTTTTATTTTATTGGATCTCAGCCGGCAAATGCCATTTCCATCCAGCACCAAAAACGTTCAATTCATGATCTTATTATCATTTGTCAGGACAGGCTGGAAAAATATCGACCCCGTATCAGCTCATGGTCAATATTGTTAACTTAGCATCATGAAAAAGAAACTTTTTCTCCTTGATGCATTGGCGTTGATCTTTCGCGCTTATTATGCATTGATCCGGAATCCCCGCCTTACGAGCAAAGGGAAAAATACGAATGCCCAGTTTGGCTTCATCAACACACTGGTGGAACTCATGAATAACCAGCAACCTTCTCATATGGCCGTATGTTTTGATACGCATGCGCCAACAGAACGGCACACCGATTTTGCAGATTACAAGGCCAACCGGCAGGAAGCTCCTGAGGACCTGATGATCGCGATCCCCGACATCAAGAAGATCATCAAAGGATTTAATATTCCTGTAGTGGAACTAGACGGATATGAAGCCGATGACGTCATCGGCACCCTAAGCATACAGGCCGCGAATGCCGGTTATGAAGTCTATATGGTGACGCCGGATAAAGATTACGGACAATTGGTGACAGAGCAGATTAAAATTTATAAACCAGGATACCAGGGCGGAGAGGTGGAAATCATGGGCCCTGAACAGGTACTTGCCAAATGGAATATCAAAAACATATCCCAGGTGATCGACATTTTGGGCTTGATGGGGGATGCGGTTGACAATATTCCAGGAATACCGGGCGTAGGAGAAAAAACAGCCGCCAAACTGCTTGCCGAATACGGTACCCTGGAAAATGTGGTGGACAATGCCGGGAAAATAAAAGGGGCCCTGGGTGAAAAAGTAAAGAACGGGAAAGACCTTGCCATCATGAGTAAGAAGTTAGCAACCATCATCACCAATGTACCCGTCCAGTTTCATGAGGAAGATTTCAGGCTCAAAGACTGGAATAAAGAAGCACTGAAAGAAGTATTTACTGAACTTGAATTCAGGACAGTCGCCAAAAGAGTGCTGGGAGAAGAAATACTTACCGCGAACGGGCAAAAACCAGTAGTGCCCGGCGTTCAGCAGGACCTTTTCGGTAACGTGGTTGAAAAACCGGAGAAGAAAGTACCCGAAGAACCGACAGAGGACGAAGACACGCCGTTGCGGGTAGACAAGAATATTCACAACTCGCCGCATCAATATTTTGCCGCAGACAATGAAGCGGCCGTCAATGATTTGGTGTCCAGGTTAAAGGAAAACACCGAGATCTGCTTTGATACCGAAACCACGGGCATTGATGCGAACGATGCGGAACTGGTCGGACTCAGTTTTGCCGTCAGGTCAGGCGAGGCCTACTATGTGCCCTGTCCGCCCGACCAGGCAGCCACAAAAAAAATCCTGGATCAATTCAAGCCCCTGTTTGACGACACAGGCAAAACCTGGATTGGTCAGAACATCAAATTTGACATGCTGATCCTTAGCTGGTACGGATATGAATTGAAGGGACCGCTCTTTGATACGATGCTGGCGCATTATGTCATTGAACCCGACGGCAAACGGAGCATGGATCTGCTGAGCGCGCAGTACCTGAGTTATGAGCCGGTACACATTGAAGAACTGATCGGGAAAAAAGGAAAGACTCAGGGAAATATGCGCGATGTTGAACTGGAGAAAATAAAAGACTATGCCGCCGAGGATGCAGATATCACCCTGCAATTAAAACATATTTTCGTCCCGATACTCAAATCAAAAGAGGTCGAAAAAGTTTTTCATGAGGTTGAAAACCCGCTGGTGAAAGTTCTCAGTGCAATGGAATATGAAGGCATCAGGATCGACCAGGACTTTCTGAAAGACTATTCAAAGCAGTTGGATAACGATGCAAAACTGGCGGAAGAAAGTGTTTATGCACAGGCCGGTGTTCGCTTCAATTTGTCTTCCCCCAAGCAACTGGGAGAAGTGCTGTTTGACAAACTCAAGCTGGATCCAAAGGCAAAAAAAACCAAAACGGGACAATACGCCACCGGTGAAGATGTACTGGTCAAACTGGCCCACCAAAGTAAGATCGTGGATGATATCCTCACCTATCGCGAATTGACAAAATTGAAATCCACCTATGTAGACGCACTGCCGCTGATGGTCAATCGAAAAACCGGTCGGGTGCACACGTCTTATGCGCAGGCCGTGGCCGTTACAGGAAGGCTGGCCAGTAACAACCCGAATCTGCAAAACATTCCCGTCAGGACGGAAAGAGGGCGCGAGATTCGAAAAGCTTTTATTCCCAGGGATAGTCATTACAAATTGTTGTCCGCGGACTATTCACAAATAGAATTACGCATTGTGGCGGCCATCAGCGGCGATCCCAATATGTGCGAAGCGTTCAAAAGTGGCAAAGACATCCACACCGCCACAGCAGCCAAGGTTTTTGCGGTAGAGGAAAAGAACGTGACGAAGGAAATGCGTTATAAGGCCAAAAGTGTCAATTTCGGGATCATCTATGGACAGGGGGCATTTGGCCTGGCGGATAATCTGGGCATCAGCCGATCCGAAGCCAGGGAAATCATTGACAATTACAAAAAGCAATTCGCGAATATCCAGAAGTATATGGATGACACCATCAACTTTGCGCGTGAACATGGTTACGTGCAAACCCTGATGGGCCGTAAACGCTGGCTGCGTGACATCAATTCCTCCAATTTTACGGTAAGAGGTTTCGCCGAACGAAATGCCATCAATTCTCCCATTCAGGGCACTGCTGCCGATATGATCAAGCTGGCTATGATAAAAATTCATCATGAATTCAAAAAGCGGGGATTTAAGTCCAAAATGCTGCTGCAGGTGCATGATGAGTTGGTTTTTGACGCTCATCAGGATGAAATAGAGGTTTTAAAGCCCATTATCATCGAATGCATGAAGCACGCCTTGATTTTGCCAAATGAAGTTCCAGCCGAAGCTGAAGTGGGTGTTGGGGTTAATTGGCTGGAAGCCCATTAGAAAATTTCTCCATGGCAGCATTAACATAATATTTGTAAATATTGAACAAACTTTACGTTATATAAATAGTCAAACTCTCCGAATAACTGATTTTCCGAAATAGCTAGCATTTAGCAAAAAAGTCTTTCATATGAAATCACTCCTTACTAAACTATCACTACTGAGTTTCACCGTGTTACTTTGCAGTTTCAGCCGGGCCGAAGAAGATTGGCCAAGGCAGATCAATGCTGCGGACGGCACGGTCATCAAAATGTACCAGCCCGAACCTGAATCATTAGCAGCCAATGTACTGAAATTCAGGTCAGCCATATCGATCCTGGAAAATGGTCACACAGATCCTGTTTTCGGGACTTTCTGGTCAACCTCCAAAGTGCAAACGGATCGGGATAACAGGCAATTGGGGTTTGAATCGGTAACCATCACAGACATTAAGGTTCCTGCAATCACCGACCAGGACAGACTTGATTATATTAAATCTACCCTGGAATCCCAGATTCCTTCTGCTATTGTGCAAATTCCCCTGGACGAAGTGCTGACCTCTCTGGATCAAAACCAGCAGGAGGTTAAATTATCCAACAACATCAGCAATAAGCCGCCAAAAATAATGTTCACTACACAACCCTCCATTCTGGCATTTATTGACGGGAACCCCAAACTTCAGAGGAACAGCGATTGGGGAGTGGATGTGGTTGTTAACAGTCCCTTTACCATCATAAAAAATACAGACAACCAATTTTATCTTTTCGGAGGACATCATTGGTACACGGCGCCCCAGGCAACCGGCCCATATACCTATGCCAACCATATCCCTGAAAACCTGGTGAAGATCGAGACTAGTTTGAACAGCAATGCGAATTCGGCTGGCAACAGCAGCAATCCTACGGCAAACACAGATAATGTAATTTCAAGGATCATCATCAGTACCGAGCCTGCGGAGTTGATTCAATCCAAAGGAGAACCCAACTTCTCACCGCTGGAAGGAACGAGTTTGTTGTATATAAAGAATTCGGACAATGATATTTTCATGGACGCCAATTCGCAGATGTATTATGTGCTGATTTCCGGCAGATGGTACAAGACCAGGGCTTTGGCCAGCAACCAGTGGGATTTTATTGCAGCGGACAAATTGCCCGCAGATTTTGCGAAAATTCCCGAAGGCTCTCCTAAAGATAATGTACTGGCCAGCGTAGCCGGCACAGATGCCGCCAGGGAAGCCGTGATGGACGCACAGATCCCCCAGACTGCCAAGGTAGACCGGAGAACGGCCAATACCAACGTCACCTATAATGGCGATCCTCAGTTTCAGAATATCGACGGCACCAAATTGCAGTATGCAGTTAATACTTCGTCTACTGTACTCCGTTATAACGGACTTTACTACGTCGTCGACAATGGGGTTTGGTTTGTAGGGGACAGTCCGACCGGACCGTGGACGGTATCGACCGACCGTCCCGATGATGTGGATTTGATTCCGCCGAGCTATCCTGTATACAACACAAAATATGTCTATGTATATGATGTAAATCCTGATTATGTTTACATGGGGTATACTCCGGGTTATCTCAACAGTTTCGTGTATGGTCCGACCATTGTCTATGGTACAGGATACTATTACAATCCCTGGTTTGGTTCGTATTATTATCCAAGGCCCTGGTCATGGGGATTTAATATCGGCTATAATCCATGGTATGGCTGGAGCTTTGGTTTTGGATACAGCCTCGGCTGGTTCTACCCGGGCTTCGGATATTATGGAGGCTTTTATCATGGCGGCTGGTGGGGACCTTCCATTTATCATCCCTCCTACTGGGGATGGGGAAGTGGATATCATCCCTATGGTGGTTATTACGGAAGAAATGCAAGCATCAACCGAACCAATAACTATGCAAGGGTAAATAACACCAACAATATCTATCGCAACCGCGGCGGCGTGACGACCAGGTTTAATAGTGGATACAATTCCAACAGGCCACAGGCAACGAGCAGTTCAAGACTATATAATTCATCGGGTGGCCGAGCCACCAATGGCAGCAGACCATCTTACAACTATAATGGATCAGGCAATAATGCAACCCGGAACAATATGAGCAGCAGGCCTTCTAATAATGTATATTCTGACAGGCAGGGTAATGTCTACCAAAGAAGTAGCCAGGGTTGGCAGCAACGCAGTAATCGCAGTTGGGCGCCGGTCAACAACAATCAACGGCCGGATGTGG
>DATHGW010000677.1:0-5144 GCA_035317445.1 Puia sp. | reverse complement strand
AGATTGAATCAGGTTCCCGCCGATGCTGACCCTGGTTACATTTCCTGCTCCGCTGGCAATATTGAAAACACCTCCGTTTTGAATATAATCCCCTTTTACCCGGATGTTACCGTTCGGGCCAACCAGGTCAACACTGAACCTAACGCCTTCGTCTATCCGTAAAGAACCATTCACGGTCAATGGATTGCTTCCGCTGCAACTATAGTTTATCGATCCTCCCGCCGCGGCCGAACTGAAAAAAAGGGAGCCGAAATGGCGGTTGCTTGCCGAAACGGTGTACGATGCCCTCGGCACATCGAATTCAAAAATGCCCGATTCTGTACCTGGGTCAGTGGACAAAAGCCGCACGATATTATTGGCATGCGATGCCCGCGTATGGTGAATGTATTTTCCCCCGTTATTGATTCGGATGGAATCGCCGACAACCAGGGGCTCTCCTCCTGTGAGCCCGGATGCATTTTGAAATATGCCACCATTCTCAATGATCAGACCATAACCCGGACCAGTAGCCGTAAACGCCGGCTCCGATAGATTCGAGGAAGGCAGAACCAGTTGAATGGTTTGACCAGGCATTGGTCGAATGATGAGTGTTCTGACGGTTACCGCGGTATTGGGCAATTGAACGGTGTAATTGACCGTTACCCCGGAATTGTCCAGCAATACATCATCGGATGGTAAAGGAAGCGCATGGTCATTCCAGTTGACCGGATTCGTCCAGAGCCCGTCCCCTGCCAACCCATTCCAGGTTTTGACTACGGCCAGAACATGGATTTGCCAAAGGAAGCAAAAGACCAGCAGGCATGAAATCCTCTGCTTGTATGGCTTCCAAATGCAGCTGCAGTAAAAAAATCCGGACATAAAAACCGTTTCAGATTTGAGCAAATAGCTTAGTGCTACTTCTCAAAGACCTCAACGCAACCATTGCACAACAGCAAGATAGAAAATGCAAAGGCGGGTTACAATACCATTTTGGGGGAAGAAGGAGGGGTATTGCAGATATTGAAATATAATAAAAAAAATTCCTTCCGTTACCGGGAGGAATTTCTTAGGCGAAGCAATGCGGCCTTACTTCTTAATAGCTTTCTTTGCACTGTCTTTAACGGCGCTCATTTTGGATTTGGCAGTGTCAGTAACAGCGGAAGCAGTAGAATCCATTTTCTTCACCGTGGAATCACTGGCAGCCTTCATTGTTGTGTCAGCAGCAGCCTTGGCCGCTGAATCTGCGCTGCTGGCAGATCCTGAGCTGTTGCAGGCGGTGATTGCACCGGCTACAAGTAGAATAGCAATTAGTTTTTTCATTAGATTTATTTTAGACTTATTTGCGCGCAAAACTAATGCTAATTTTGAGACAGTCAAATCTTTTTTAATCAGATCGCGCTGCGAATTGTGGATAACAGCCTCCCTGAACGCCCTGGCGAAATTTGAACAGGCTCATTTTTTTCGAAAATAGATCCTGATCGGCACGCCTTTAAAGTCAAAACTTTCCCTTAACTGGTTTTCAAGATAATTTCGGTATGGCGCTTTTATATCGTCGGGATGGTTTGTAAAAAAAGCAAAGGAGGGTACCGGTGTAGGCAACTGGGACACGTATTTGATCTTAACAGCGTTACCCCTCACCACGGGGGCATGATACGATTCAACGGCTTTCAGCATCACCTCATTCAACTGAGAGGTGGGCACTTTGCGGAGCCTGTTTTCGTAAACCATCAGGGCTATTTCCATCGCCTGGAAGATCCGCGTTTTGTCTTTTGCGGAAATAAAAATAATGGGCAGGTCCGTAAAAGGGGCAAGCCTTTGTTTCAACTCCTTTTCATATTCCCTGGCTGTATTGGTCTCCTTTCCGGCAACAAGGTCCCATTTGTTGACCAGTATGACAACGCCCTTACCCTTTTTTACGGCAAGGCTGAAAATGTTTAGGTCCTGGGCAGAGATGCCTTTTTCCGCGTCCAGCATGAGCAGGCACACATCGGCCTCGTCTACAGCTTTAATCGCACGGATTACGGAATAGAATTCCAGATCCTCATGAACCTTTGCCTTGCGCCTGATGCCCGCAGTGTCGATTAGAATAAAATCTTTTTGAAACAGGTTGTAATGCGTGTGGATGGTATCTCGCGTTGTACCTGCAATATCGCTCACTATTGTCCGCTCTTTTCCGACCAGTGCATTCAACAGCGAAGACTTACCCACATTGGGTTGCCCGATGATGGCGAACTTGGGAAGGGCTGTTTCTTCATCCGCCATATCATCATTCCTGATCAATGCGGCGATGGCATCCAGTATTTCGCCGCTACCGCTGCCTGTCATAGCGGAAATGAAAAAAATATTATCGAACCCCAGGCTGTAAAATTCCGTCGCCTCCAGTAACCGGTCGCTGTTGTCGACCTTGTTTACCGCCAGGAAAACGGGTTTGCTGGAACGCCTCAATACGTCCGCCATGGCTTCATCCAGGGTTGTGATGCCGGTGGCCGCATCGACGATAAAAATGAGCGCATTGGCTTCCTCAACGGCAATCAACACCTGCTTTTTGATCTCCTTTTCAAAAACGTCCTGACTCTCCGGCACAAAACCTCCCGTATCGATGACGTTGAAGGTCTTACCATTCCAATCGGCGACACCATATTGGCGGTCGCGGGTAACCCCGCTGACATCATCCACAATCGCCTTGCGTTGTTCCAGCAACCGGTTGAAAAAAGTACTCTTGCCCACATTTGGTCTTCCTACTATTGCTACTGTAAATCCTGACATGTTGTTTTGTTGATTGATCCCGCCATTTTACTTTCTCATTCCTTATTCCTTATTTCTTATTTCTAATAACCATACTCCTTCAAAAAGACATCACTTTCCCTCCATTTCTCCCTGACCTTTACGAATAACTCCAAAAATACCTTCTGGCCCAGGAATGCTTCAATGTCCTTCCTTGCTTCGGTACCCAGTTTCTTGATCATTTTCCCCCCTTCACCCAGGATAATTCCTTTCTGGGTTTCTCTTTGTACGATGATATCGGCCCTGATCTTGACCAGGGTTGTTTTTTCTGCAAATTCCTGCACCAGCACCGTCGTATGATAAGGTATTTCTTCTTCGTACAGATTGAATATCTTTTCCCGGATGATTTCACTCGCGAAGAACTTCACAGGCAGGTCGGTGAGATCATCCCCCGTATAAAAAGGTTCTCCTTCCGGCAGGTAAGAAATGATTTTTTGCAGGAGCTCATCGATGCCCTTTTTTTTCAATGCGGAGATCAATACCAGCTCCCTGCAATAAGGTTTTTGCTCAAAAAAATGTTTTGCTTCTTCCAGCCTTGCCGCATTAACAGCATCTGTTTTATTGATCACGACAAGCGCCGCTACTTTTAAGCGCAAAGAAGAAAAAAGCGCGTCATTTTCCTGCCAATTGTCCTTCACATCCACCAGCAGCAAACCCAGGTCTGCATCCTCTAATGCTGTCCTGACGGACTGCATCATTTTCTCGTGCAATTTATACCGCGGATCAATAATGCCCGGTGTATCGGAAAGGACGACCTGATAATTTTTTTCAGTTAAAATGCCCTTGACGCGATGCCTGGTAGTCTGCACTTTATGCGATACGATGGCCAGTTTTTCTCCCATGAGCGCATTGAGCAGCGTGCTTTTCCCCGCATTCGGTTTTCCAAATATGTTTACAAATCCAACTTTCATATGAAACGTGCAAAGATAGGCTAAAGCAAAGATTTCTTTGGCTATTATATGATGCCATTGTACCTTTGCCGTCCACATCGCGAAGTAGAGCAGCGGTAGCTCGTCGGGCTCATAACCCGAAGGTCGGAGGTTCGAACCCTCCCTTCGCAACAAAAAAGCCGGTCAATGACCGGCTTTTTTTATTTTTATTGGATGAAATACGCCGGATTTGCGTTCTTAACCTTCAGTATGCTCGCCTGTAAACACCCTGAACAGCAAGACGACCAGTTGTATTCCCGTCATTTGCAACGGCAGGTGAAGCTAACCGTTATCCATACCCCAGTCCCTGACGATAAATCCCAGCTGAATTTATTGATCCTGAACGACGGGCAGGATGCCGGGCAATTCAGGCTAAGGGAGGTGATAGACAGTCTCTACGCAAAACACGAGATCAAACCACTGGTGGTTGTGGCTGTACACGCCGGAGACCGCATGCAGGAATTCGGCGTCGCGGACCGGCCTGACTTCGAAAAAAAGGGTTCGCGGGCCGGTTATTATGACGCATTCATTAACGATGAACTCTATCCCTATGCAAAGAAAATGTCGGGTGTAAGAAAATTCAATACCGTCGTCATCGCAGGCTGTTCACTGGGTGGATTGTCGGCCTTTGACATTGCCTGGAACCATCCGGATAAAATCAACAAGGTGGGTGTCTTTTCGGGCTCTTTCTGGTGGCGCGATAAATCCCTGGACGACAAAACCTATTCCGATGATGATAACCGGATCATGTATGCGAAATTGAAGGCATCCCGCAAAAGGCCAAAATTGCAATACTGGTTCTATGCCGGTGGAAGAGAAGAAACATCAGACCGCGACAAGGACAGTATCATTGATGTGATCGATGACAGCAAAGACATCATTGAATTGATCCGACACAAAAATATTGCCACGCCGGGAGATATTTTTTACAAAGAAGTGAAAGATGGGAAACACGATTATGCATCCTGGGCCGCTGTGCTGCCCGATTTTCTTATCTGGGCCTTTGGGAGTCGGTAATCAACGGCTCTTGTCACTCGACAGGCTTGTCATTCCGAGCGAAGCGAGGAATCAGCGGAGAAGGCAACTCGCCTTATGACTGATTCCTCGCTTCGCTCGGAATGACAAGCCTGACAGACTCCAGACCCCTCTCAGCTTTTCTTCGAAACATTGCTCGCGCCGCTGGTATGAAGATCCCTGATCACAGCCTCTCCTTTATAATAGATGCTGCTGGCTCCGCTTGCGTGTGCATTCAGTTCTTTATTCACAGATATCCTGACGTCCGAAGCCCCTGTGGCCCGGACGGTACAATGATCAGTCACCAGGTCATATCCCTTTATATTGCTTGCGCCGCTGGCTTCTATCGAGAGCTCGCTTACACTTCCATTGATCGTCGCATCAGAAGCGCCGGACTGGTCAAGACTCAGTGTGCTGAGCTTAATACCCCCTTTAAAA